>CACWRT010000065.1 GCA_902763365.1 uncultured Ruminococcus sp. | reverse complement strand
CAAAGCTAAGAGCTAAGAGCTCAGAGCTTGGCATCTCATTTTTCATAGCTGACATTTGTTTTGTTTGTCATTGAGCCGCTTAAAAAGCCTGATACGCGGTCAGTACAGCATGAACCGCAAGTTCAGAGCGGAGCGTAAGCGCAGCGATACCCGCGTTTAGGGACCGGCGGCTCGCCGGGCGCAGCGATACCCGCGTTTAGGGTCCGGCGGCTCGCCGGCGCGTTTAGGGTCCAGCGTCACGCTGGCGCCGGCTGGGGTTGATTGGAGGGGGGAAAGGTGGTATAATGACAGAGAGGAACAGGGATAAAAAAGCTGTAATCCTCAAAAAATAATTGAGAGGTGAGTAATTTGATAAGAATAAAAAAAGCAACAGACGAAAATATTGATGAGCTGATGGGACTGCGGCTTGAACTGATAAAAGAAATTAAGGGACTTGATGAAGCTTATGCTTTTCCGCAGACATTTGTCGAGAGCAATATGAAATTTTTTCTGAGTGATAATTGTACGGCATATATTGCATATGATGAAGAAGCAGTGGGCTGCGCCGCAATATGCTATTACGATGTTCTTCCGACATTTGACCATCCGTCAGGCAAACGGGCGCATATAATGAATGTCTATACCAAAAAAGAATTCCGCAGACAAGGATTGGCTTCGACTCTGATTTATATGCTTGTGGATGAGGCAAAGGAAAAAGGCGTTACGGAAATAACCCTTGACTCGGCAGACAGTACGAAAAGCCTTTACTATAAAAACGGCTTTACCAATTCTAAAGAAGGCATGGTTATGGATATCAATCTCCTTCTGCGGCAAAATATCGAAAGAGCACAGCGTACAGGGTGTAAGATGCCATCGTGCGTTCATTGCTCATAAATGCTAATATAATATACATGAAAGGAACAATGTGAATGAACGAAAATGAAACTAAAAATGAAAATACCCTTCCCGTACAGCAGGGGGAAGAGGGTAAGAAAAGCTTCTCGAAAATCGCGTTGATACTTGCAGGAGCCTATCTTATAACTATGATAGTATCTAATGTTCTGAATCAATTTCTGATTCCCATTGCAAATGATTTTTCTTCCGAAGCAGATGCAACAACTTTGAAAACAATAGTAAGCTTTATCCCTATGTATGTGGTATGCTTTCCGCTTATTATACTGCTTGCAGGAAGAATGAAAAAAACACCTCCCGCCGGAGAAAAACTCGGAGGAAAAAGAGTCTTTGTCCTTTTTTCAATGGTATTCCCTATAATGTTTGCAGGAAGTCTTATCGGAAATTTTCTTTCGGCCTTGTTTTCGGCAGGAAAGTCGGAAAATCAGCTTGTAGATCTTCTTTCGAGTCTTAATCCGCTTACTATCGCAGTAGCAGCATTTATCGGTCCTGTATTTGAAGAAATAGTATTCAGAAAGCTGATAATAGACAGGACAGTCTGCTACGGGGAAAAAGCCTCAATACTTTTCTCCGCTCTGTGCTTCGGAATGTTCCATATGAATCTGTATCAGTTTTTCTATGCGTTCGGCATAGGTCTCATTCTCGGATACATATATGTCCGTTCAGGCGATATTAAGATCACAATTATAATCCATATGATCATAAACAGCCTCAGCTCTATTATTGTGCCTATACTGGTGGAAAAATCCGATATACTCAATTTCTCGAAAATGACTGCAACAAAGGAAGTTACAGAATCCTTTATCATGGAAAATATGGAGTATTTTCAGGAACATATGATATGGATAATGCTTTATATGCTGTACATTCTGGTGTATTTCGGTATGGTATGCTTCGGTATAGCTATGCTTATTGTAAAACGTAAAAAACTTGATATACACCGCGGTGAGTGGGAGCTTGATGAAAAATCGGAGATCAGAAATTCACTTGTTAATCTCGGTATGATAGTATATACAGTTTTTACCGTAGTTTTAATAGCATTGTCTTTATTTCGGGCGGCAATGCAGTAGTATTATTCAGGAGGAGAAATTTGTGAAACTTAAAAGAAATTATATAACACAGGATGTAGGCGACAGTCAGATAATGGTTGCAACAGGAGAAACAAATTTTAACGGTATGGTAAAAAGCAATAAGACAGCAGCATTTATCATAGACTGCCTCAGAACAGAAACAACAAGAGAAGAGATAGTTGAAAAAATGCTTGAAAAGTATGACGCAACAGCTGATGTTATCGGCAGTGATGTAGATAAGGTCATATCTGAGCTCAGAAAAATAGGTGCAATAGAAGAATGAGCAGGGTCAGATTTGAAGATATCCTTGAAAGGGACGGCATACTTGTATATAAAACTAAGGGATATAGTATGCGTCCTCTTTTGAGAGAAAATCGTGATATAGTGATCATTGAAAAAAAACAGCCCGGTAAACGTCTGAATAAGTATGACGTTGCCCTGTATAAAACAGGCGAAAAGTATGTTCTTCACAGAGTTGTCGGCGTTCGTTATGATGGATATGATATAAGAGGAGATAACACCTTCCGACTTGAAGATGTTCATGATGAAGAAATTATCGGTGTGCTGAAAAACATACAAAGAAACGGAAAGACTATAAATGTATCCGATAAAAAATATATGAGATACGTTCGTTTCTGGAATTGTGTTTATCCTGTAAGAAATTTTCTTCATAAGGGACGTAAAGCTCTTGGTAAAGTAAAAAGAAAAATTTTAAAAAAATCCCAAAAAACACTTGACAATTCATTGTAGATGTGGTATTATAATTAAGTCGCTGAGAGACAATAGCTTCTCAGGAGACGTGGGAGCATAGCTCAGCTGGGAGAGCATCTGCCTTACAAGCAGAGGGTCACAGGTTCGAGCCCTGTTGTTCCCACCAAAGAACTTGATGAATGATGATTAATTGGCAGGTGCTGATAATTATTAATTGTTCACTGTTAATTATTCATTATTCATTGTTTCTGGTCCGGTAGTTCAGCTGGTTAGAACGCTAGCCTGTCACGCTAGAGGTCGACGGTTCGATCCCGTTCCGGATCGCCACTCGCCTTTGTAGCTCAGTCGGTAGAGCAGGGGACTGAAAATCCCCGTGTCGGTGGTTCGATTCCGCCCGAAGGCACCATTTTGCGGATGTAGCTCATCTGGTAGAGCGCAACCTTGCCAAGGTTGAGGTAGCGAGTTCGAGCCTCGTCATCCGCTCCATAACGAAGCCCCGTCACTCTGTGTGTCGGGGCTTCGTCTTATGCACCCCCTTAAAGGAGTTAAGAATCAGGAAATATATATACTAAATTAAAAACGGAGCTGAATAAGATGGAACTACCGATAGAGATCAGAACTATTGCAGAAGAAGCTTTATCGGCATATAATATACACGGAATAAAGGCTGTTTCCAAAGACATAACAAAAAAGTACAAGGAAAAAAGCGGTGCAGGAAATCATCTTATAGTATCTCCCGTTGAAGCAGCAGTATACTCTGTTGTGCGTATGCCTTCAACCTTTGGCGCTGTGTACAGCGCGCTAAGTCATACAATGGAATGTGTACCCTTTGACGGAGAATACAGTCTTCTTGACGTTGGTGCAGGTACAGGAGCAGGAACTATTGCTGCCTCACAGCTTCTGGAGCTTACAGGAATCACTTGTATTGAGAGAGAAAAAAGCATGAGAGAGCTTGGAATTAAATACACCGGGCAGTACTCTTTAACAGCATCAAAAACTATATGGAGAAACGGAGATATAATCAGCGGACTGAATGATAGGGCAGATGTTGTAATATCATCATACGTTCTTAATGAAATGACAGAACAAGACAGAATTGCCGCTGTCAGGGATATGTGGTCGCATACCGATAAGCTGCTGCTGATCATTGAACCAGGAACGCCCGAGGCTTTTTCTCAGCTGAGAAGAATACGCAGTGAGTTGCTTTCTCTTGGCGCGCATATATCTGCCCCCTGTACCTGTGAGGATGAGTGCAGACTTGAAGACGATGATTGGTGTCATTTTACAGTAAGGGTGCAAAGAAGCAGGCTTCACCGAATGATAAAAGAAGCGGATGTACCCTATGAGGATGAAAAGTTCTGTTATATGTCTTTTGTAAAAGATAATGTTTCGGACAGAAGCAGAAAAAGAGTTTTGCGTCATCCACAGATAGGAAAGGGAAATATTACTCTTACGGTTTGCAGCAACGGTAAATCTGAAAAAATAACTGTAACTAAAAAAGATAAAGAAAAATTCAGGACAGCAAGAAAGACAGGCTCGGGAGATTTGTTTTGAGCCAAGAGCTTTTTTAAAATGTAGTAAGTGGAATTGTTTTAGTTTGGGGGAAGAATATTGATAAGCGAGATTTATGCTGTGATTTCCGGGATCGTTATTATGACGATAGTACTTATAATCAATTATCGGAAAAAAGTAACGCTTTTACACGCGGTACTGACAGCGCTGTTTATATTATATATTACAGGAGTCATCTGCGTAACGCTTTTTCCAATAAATTATTCGGATAAAGTATCACCCGGTTTTAATATAATGATAGATAAGCTGAAGCTGATACCTTTTGAAGTGATAACAAAAATGTTTACTCAATTTGGATTATTTGTATCCTTGGTGCAGGTGGGCGGCAATATCCTTATGACTTTTCCTTTGGGAGTTATGCTGCCTTTTGTAATGCCCGACAGGAAAAAAATTTTTTATCCTCTCTGTTTCCTGATGTTCACATTTGCAATAGAAGCAACTCAGTTTTTGCTCGGATATGTATTGAATACATTTTACCGTACCGCCGATATAGATGATATTATTCTGAATTTCACAGGCGCTATGCTGGGATATCTCCTTTATAAAATAATCCCCGATAAAATCAAGCAAAAACTAAAATAGTGAATAGTGTATGGTACGCTATATCGGTATATAGCGAAATAATCTTCAATCGGTAATTAATTCCTGATTTTTCCGACTCTTGACTAAAAAACTTAATACTAAAAAAACGGGATACAGCCGAAATAGGGCTGCATCCCGTTTTCTAATGTGGTGAAACCGATCAGTCGTTGCCGTCGTTGTTCGGATCGAGAGGTTCGGTTTCATCGCTTGTAGCAATTACGTCACTGCTGTTAAAGCGATAAATCTCGATCTCGGGAGATTCATATTTGATTAGCATGGGTATCACTCCTACAATTAATTTGTTATAATGATCAGTTGAAATACGTTTTGGCTTTCTGATTATAGATATACAAAGCCTTCATTGTATTGCAAAGGTCAATATCAGACTGTTTGTCACTGCTGCCGCGCTGTTTCAGTGCGGAATAAGCATATGACAGCGGCGAAGCGAATATTTGCGAGAGATAATCTCCTGTTTCACTATCATTTATATCAATGGAATAATATCTGTTTATATACTTTGCCGGTATGTCTGAAATTTCAATATAGTATTTATTGCCGTCAATGTGGATCGGATCAGAACCGTCGCTTGTAAAGCGATATTTGCTCATATCGTCACACTCAAAATACAGTTTGAACTTGGTTGTTGACTGGAGAACAAGTGAGTATCCTGTAAACCTGATATCATCCGGAAGAAAAGTATCCTGTTCATACTTATAATTCTGAAAATCATCAGTTTTGACATTGTTTACCAATTCAAGAATATCGCTGTTGAAATTTGTTTCATTTATGCTATCAGTATTGTAGTTGAAGTATTTCTGCGCATAGGAACCGTAAATTTCAAGCGATGATACAAGATCAACCAGTTTAGTGTCGCTGACGTTTGCCTTCACATAATCAATATAATCCATTACAGAATATCCGAAAGTATTATTTTCAGCAGCTTCGTCCTTAGAATTAACCAGAGTAAGAGGTGTATTGCTATCGCCGTCATATACGCTTACGGTTACTTCCTGATTTATCTGTTTTGCTGCAAGCTTATAGGTAAATTTATAACCGTTATTTTTATCATAAACGGCATCAGATATCTTTACCTTTTCCTTGCCTGAAGGACCGCTCAGAAGAACATAGGCTTTTTCATTGTTTACAACAGATTCAGGGAATACGGCATAGAAGTTCAGTCCTATCTGACCTTCAAGCGTCAGGCTTGCATTGAGTACCTTGTTGTTGCTTACGTCTATCGTATCACGCTTATATGTGAACGATTCCGTTGAATTCATCGGAATAGTAGCATATTCGCTTGTGCCCGAAACGACCGTCTTGCTTTCATCAGACTCTTTGTACCAGCCTGTATGGAACAGATCGGTGTTAGGCAGTTTATAATATGAAGAAATATAAAATGTCTTCGGCACTCTCAGTTCGGTAAGCATATCTGTACCTTCAAACATATCTGTGTAATTTGAAGATGTTGTGGTTATTGTAACATTGTCAGCCGGGTCGCCGAGTATGATCTTTTCTACAGACGAGCATCCCTTGAACATATTCTGCATATAAACGTTATTCAGCTTAATGTTGCTCAGGTCTATCTCCTTGAGTTTTGAACAGTTATAGAACATATTCTGTAATCCGGGGGTATTGCTCCAGGCACCGCTTGTATTTATTGTAATACCCGAAAGGTCAACATCCTCAAGTGATGAACAGCCGCTGAACAGATTAGCATAAGAAGCAGTTGCGGTATTTACTTTTTCAAGGTTCTTAATAGTTTTAAGCGATGTGCAGTTCTGGAAAGCAGAAGCTATGCTTGTAACTTTAAAGCCCTCAAGAGGAGCCATATCTATTTCTGTCAGAGAATTACAGCCCAGGAACATAGAACCGATATACAGATAGCTTGCATCATTGGACATTGTGTCGCTCAGTACAACATTTTTAAGGGACGTACAGCCGCTGAAAAGATAGGATGCATCATTTACTTTGGTGGTTTTTAATCCTGAAATATCAATACTTTCCATGGATGTACAATCTTTGAAGAGGGAATTGACAGTAGTGATGATCGTTGAATTCAAGCCGGATAGATCAACATTTTCAAGTGATTTACAGCCGCTGAACATATAAGAAATATTTGTCACTGCGGATGAGTTAAATGTTCCGAAGGTTACGGTTTTAAGCTCGGTGCAGTTTTCAAAGAATTTGGACAAGCTTGTCATAGGAGTCTTGGTGTTGAGTATGCTCATATCAACAGATTCAATGGAGCTTCCTGCGAATATTTGCGAAACAGAAGTTGCCTCGCTCGTATCAAGTCCGCTGAGATCATAGTTATGTACAGCTTTGCATCCCTGGAACATGGAGCTCATATTTGTTGCGCTGCCGGTATCTATCTGCGCAAAGTCGAGTGAAGGAATGTTACTGTCGTAGAACATATAACCCATATCGGTAACGTTAGATGTAGTAAATTTGCCGCCTAAGATCACCTTGTCGATAGATGTACCATAGAAGAGGCAATACATATCGGTTATCTTTGATGTATCAAAGTTACTGAGATCAAGTTCTTCACCTATACATCTTGAGAACATATACTGCATACTTGTCATTTCCGAAGTATCAATAGTTCCGTCAAATACTACTTCCAGACCTGTACTGTAATATTCTCTTTCGAACATATTATCACAGTTGCCGATGAATTTTACTCCATCCTTAACAACAACCTTTTTTAAATTAGAGCTGCTTGGTACTGCTTTGGCAGCTATCTTTTTGAATACAGCTGCTGAATATGATCCGGCGTTAAGAGTGAGTGTATTGTTACTGAACGAATAGTCAAATACCTCAGGTTCGCGGATATATGTGCCGGCACCTGTTTCGGCGCAGTTGAATACAGCATAATCGCCGTATCCTGCGACAACTTCACCTGTAGTTTTGTTTTTCCATCCGAGGAATATTTTATCATCTGAAATGTAGGAGTTTCTGAGCTTTACGGATTCAGTAATATTTGCGGAAGCAGGGAGCTTGAGTTCGGTAAGGGAATCAAGTATTGTTGCATAACGTCCGTAGCCGCTTGAAGATGTTTCAAGTGTAAACATTCCGCTCAGACTTGCATTTTCGGAGAATACAAAATTGCTCAGATCGAGAGATTTCAGTTTTTCACAGTTCTCAAACATTTCATAGAAGCTTGTAACATTGGATGTATCGAACGGTGAAAGATCAATTTCTTCAAGCTCATGACAAGCAAAGAACATACTGCCCATATTTGTTACGCTGTTTATTTTTTTACCGGGCATGAAGATAACATTCTTAAGGTCATAGCAATATGCGAACATATAACTCATGTTTTTCATTTTGCTGAGATCTTTTGCAGACAGATCAATTTCTTCCACACCTTCACAGTTATTGAAAGTATTTCCGATCTCGTCAAATACTACGTTTGCTTCTACAACTATCTTCTTTATAGTTGTGCTGTTGACATTGTTCAAGTATTGAACAATTGATGCAATATCGTAGTAATATTCATTGCCTGTTCTTCCGTATGTACCGGATTTCAGTGTAAGTGTAGTGCCGTTGAGTTCATAAGATATACCCTTATCGGTAGCATCCATTATATAAGTGCCTGCGCCGGAGATAGTTGCATTTGTTGCCGACCCGGAGATAACATCACCTTGTCCGTCCTTTTTCCAGCCGTTAAAGGTAACTGTACGGTCGGCGCTTACTCCTGTGTTATGAAGTGAAGCAGAGGTTGTGATATTAAGAGACGCGGGAATAGTGAGTGTGCGTATGTCGGCATTGCTGAACATATTAGAGTTGGAAACACCGCTGTTGAAGAACAGATTGCTGAGATCAAGTGTTTTCAGATTTGTACAATCACGGAACATTTCGGTACAGCTTGTGATGGAAGTGCTGTCAGCAGCGTCGCTGAATGTAATACTTTCAAGTGCTTTACAGCCTGAGAACATACCGTTCATGTTGGTTACTCTTTTAAGATTGCAAGCTGAAAGGTCAATGTTTTTCAGTGATGAACATCCGTAGAACATATAATTCATATTTGTTACAGATGATGTATCAATATTGCTGAGATCCAATGATTTCAGGCTTGAACATCCGTAGAACATATATGCCATACTTGTAACGCCTGATGTATCAAGTAAGCTTAAATCGGCGCTTTCAAGCTTATAACTGCTTGAACCGAGCAAATAATCTACTGTAGAAAGCTTGTTGCTGGTTCTGCCGAGCTTTACAGTTTTAAGTGATTTGCATATGGAGAAAAAGTTTGAGAGTGATATGACCTCTGTCATATCAGCCTGTGAAAGATCAGCTTCTTCCAGATTTTCAAAACTCTGAAGACCATATGAGTAGTAACCGCTGAGCTTTACACCGCTTTCAAGAACCAGTTTCTTTACACTCAGAATATCTCCTGTTATGTTAGTTATAGCAGCTTTAAGCGTATTGTTATTATCGCCGAATTCACCGGTGTGTATGGTCAGAGTACCGTCCTCAAATGTATAGGTTACATCCTCATCATTTTTCTTAGCTTCATATGTAACTGTTGTGCCAGCGGATGCGGCAGGGAGTACAGCATAGCTTTCTTCACCGCTTATAAGAGTTTTTTCGCTATCGCCGGATACAAACCAGCCTGCATTTCCCATATAGTCGGTTGTTATATTTATAAGACCACAGTCTTCATCAATATACATTTTATCCGACAAAGTTATCTTTGACAGATGTGTGACCCATCTGCCGAAAAATGATTCGATTTGTTCAGTCTTTGTTCTGTCAAAGCCGCTCAGATCAAGCTCTTTAAGCTTTGTATTTCCGTAGAACATACGGTTCATATCAGTAACATTCGCGGTTGTAAACTTGTCGCCGAAGATTATATTCCGCAGCGACGAAGTGGGGGTTAATTCTCCGGCATATGTATGGTAGCTATAGCGTTCAAACATACTGCTCATGTTCGTAACCTTAGACGTATCAAAAGAGCTGAGATCGATGCTCTCGATAGCTCCGCAATTATAGAACATTTCGCTCATATTCTCGACAGAGGAAGTGTCGATACCGTTCAGATTCAATGAAACGAGGGAAGAACAATATCTGAACATATTTGACATATCCGTTACTTCCGAAGTATTTACATTTGACAGATCAATAGATTCGGCACTCCAACTCCAGAACAGTCCGGAGCAGCTGCCTTTGAGAACAACACCGTCTTCAGCCACCACAGATTTGACGTCCGGTATATTCAGATCGTTTGAAAATGTAGGATCGGTATATGTACCGGCTTTTAATGTCAGAAGACCGTTTTCGTCCAAGGTGTATCCTATTTCGCTTTCTGTTCCTTCGGCTGCTTTTACAATTATAGCAGGAGAAGAGAACATTTCTGCAATGGGCTGCACAGGCATAATACCTGCTGTCAGCGTCAGAACCATAGCTGCCGCTATGATTTTTCTCATGCAGCGTTTGATTTTTTTGTTCAATTTTATGACCTCCCCAAAATATTATTCTGAAAACGAATTATCTTATTAATGTAAGATAATCCTATCCACAATATATGATAACACGCCGGTTCGGTTTTTTCAATACTGATTATCTGAAATTAAGTGAAACTATTTATTTGAGAATCAGGAGTTAGGAGTTAGGAATTATGTGATCTGATAGTTCGCGCGCTGATCCCGGATTTGGAAAGCCCAAAATAATTGATATCTAAAAGCCAAAAGCTCAAAGCATGAATTCTGTAATAATCCATGCTCTGAGCCGAATCTATAAAATCTGAATAACCATAATTATTCATTTTTCATTATACACTATTCATTAAAAAAGGTTTCTTATTATTCCCCAAGCAAGGAATAGGATAAGGAAAGCATATTCAAAAACCGGGTGAAAAATGGAGAGTCTGAATACACCTTTTCTGATATAATTTGCAGAAGTGCTGATATAAGTCAAAAGAAAAAATATAAAAATAACAGGCGCAAAGGCGTTTGCTTTTAATGCGCCTTCAAAATCCATATGAATAATATCAGCAGCCGCGCGGGTCATACCGCAGCCCGGACATTCAAGACCTGTGATCATATGAAAAAAACACGGTATCCCCGCATGAAGCAAGGATACCGCAGCAGTATAAACAAGTCCCGTACCGACAAATATCAGTGAAACGATGATGAGTTTTTTCCACCTTACTGATTTTTCGCTTTTTATTCTGTTCTTTATCATACTGCGGGAGTGAATTCGTTTATATCATTCTGAACAAGACCGACAAGAACGATAGGAATAAAGAAACCCAGTAACATATATACAACCTTATTGTCTTTTCTCATAAGTCCTCTCTGAGATCTTATACTATTGAGATTCTGATCAGCTGCCATACCGAACAGAAGGTAACCGACAGATGGAATAAAAAGGCAAAGCAGAAGTAAAACTATGCCGTTCATTCCGTTGCCTGCTCTGCCGTTGTTTTCAAGTGCTTCGGCGGTTACATAGATCCAATACAGTCCATATATTCCGCAGGTGACTAATGATAGAATAATTACCAGTGCAACACTACGATTTTTTAACATTTTGAACATCTCCTAAAAAGTTTATATAGTGAAAATTGAATATGTACTCCTGACTATAATTACAAACTACAAACTACAGTGTCCTTGACCTGTGAGAGAGCATCATTAATCTTTGAGATATCTCCGACGCCGGCCATAGCACGTTCGGGCTTTCCGCCGCCTTTTCCTCCTACGAGGGCAGCAACAGCCTTTACGATCTTTCCGGCGTGAGCGCCGTTTGAAAGCGCTTCCTTACCGCAGGCAACGCAAAGATTTGCTTTTTCTCCGTCAAC
Source organism: uncultured Ruminococcus sp. (assembly GCA_902763365.1). Classification (GTDB taxonomy): domain Bacteria; phylum Bacillota; class Clostridia; order Oscillospirales; family Acutalibacteraceae; genus UBA1213. Next base: position 3,928 of record CACWRT010000065.1, on the reverse strand, counting down.
TGCAAACATTACTGCAACACAGTCGGGGGCTTTATCCATTACTGTATCTGCCATTGTTTTAAGGGCGGCTGCATTAGTGCCGTCAAAGCGACCGCAGGCAATACGGATATTTCCGGTCTTTTCCGCCGAGTTCAGCATAGCGTCAACACCCTGAGCCGAGAGCTTTGCTGTAAGAGCTTCTATTTCTCTGTCCTTTGCTTTCATTTCCTCAGTTATTTTCTGACTTGCAGCAAGGAAAGCTGACATGGAATTGATCTTGAGGATTTTCATGGAATCGACAAGAATAGAATTCAGACTCTTGAGGTAATCAAGTACTCCTTCGCCTGTGACAGCTTCTATTCTTCTTACACCCGCAGCTACAGAGCTTTCACTGAGAATATGGAACAAGCCTATGCGTGATGTATTCTGAACATGAGTACCGCCGCAGAATTCTTTTGAGAATTCGTCAACCATGACAACTCTTACAACATCTCCGTATTTTTCTCCGAAAAGCGCCATTGCGCCGAGCTTTTTTGCTTCCTCAATAGGCATTTCCTTTGTTACAACGTCTATACCGCCAAATATTTCGGCATTTACCATTTCTTCGACTTTTATAAGTTCTTCGGGAGTCATTGCGGAAAAATGTGTGAAGTCAAAACGGAGCTTATCTGCTGTGACAAGCTGACCTGCCTGTTCAACATGATTGCCCAGCACCTTGCGAAGGGCTGCCTGAAGGAGATGGGCTGCCGTATGGTTGCGCATTATTGCATTTCTTGTATTTTTATCTACCTCAGCTTTTGCAGACTCTCCTGTTTCAACAGCGCCCTCTGTTATCTCACAGCGGTGCATATAATAGCCGTTGTTATCCTTAACCGTATCAACGACTTTCAGAACTGCATTATCTGTTTTTATAGTACCGATATCTCCGACCTGTCCGCCGCTTTCAGCATAGAAGGGTGTAATATCAAGTACAGCGACAACATTATCTCCCGTACCGCCGAACTGAACCTTTTCGCCGTCTTTTACCAGCGCAAGTATTTTTGAATCAGCTGTCAGATCGGTATAGCCGATAAATTTTGTTTTTTCTATTCCGCTGAAATCCACAGCGTCACTGAGCCATGCTTCGGTATCCGATTTTTTTCTTGCAGCCTTAGCTCTTGCTTTCTGTTCTGCAAGAAGCTTTTGGAAGCCTTCAAGATCTACGGACATACCCTTTTCTTCTGCGATCTCTCTGATAAGATCAATAGGGAAGCCGAAGGTGTCATTAAGTCTGAAAGCGTCATCACCTTTTATACGGTTTATCTCGGACTTTTCTATAATTTCATCAAGCAGAGCAAAGCCCTGATCGAGTGTTCTTCCGAAGGATTCTTCCTCATTGCGGATAACCTTTGTGATGATTTCACGTTTTTCCGAAAGCTCGGGATATGCAGGGTTTTCTGCAATAACCGTATCAACTACTTTGTAGAGGAACTGGTCTTTTACCCCTAAAAGTCTGCCGTGGCGGGCAGCTCTTCTGAGAAGTCTGCGGAGAACGTAGCCTCTGCCTTCATTTGATGGCATAACGCCGTCGCCTATCATAAATGTAACGCTTCTGATATGGTCGGTGATAACACGCAGAGAGATATCTGTTTTTTCACTGTCGCCGTAGTTAACACCCACAAGACTGCTTATCTTTTTCATGATATTCTGAACGGTATCAACGAGGAACAGGTTATCCACACCCTGCATTATGCAGGCAAGACGCTCAAGACCCATACCTGTATCTATGTTAGGATGGTCGAGAGGAGTATAATTGTTTTTGCCGTCATTATCGAACTGAGTAAACACGTTGTTCCAGAATTCTACATATCTGTCGCAGTCACAGCCTACACCGCAGGTAGGCTTGCCGCAGCCGTATTTTTCGCCTCTGTCGAAGTACAGCTCGGAGCAAGGGCCGCAGGGACCTTCGCCATGTTCCCAGAAGTTATCTTCCTTGCCGAGTCTTACTATACGGTCGGGGGAAACGCCGACTTCCTTTGTCCATATATCAAAAGCCTCGTCGTCATTCTCGTATATGGATACCCATATCTTATCCACAGGCAGATCGAGCACCTTTGTGCAGAACTCCCATGCCCATGAAGTAGCTTCATGCTTGAAATAATCTCCGAATGAGAAGTTGCCAAGCATTTCAAAGAACGTACCGTGTCTTGCGGTGATACCTACTCTTTCGATATCCGGAGTTCTGATACATTTCTGGCAGGTGGTTACTCTTTTTCTCGGAGGAGTAACCTCGCCTGTAAAATATTTTTTCATTGGCGCCATACCTGAGTTTATAAGCAGAAGGCTCTTATCATCTCTCGGTATAAGCGGAAAGCTCGGGAGTCTGAGATGTCCTTTTGATTCAAAGAAAGACAAATATTTCTCCCTCAGTTCATTAAGTCCTGTCCATTCCATTTCTTTCTCTCCTCGTAATAACAGATTAGCTCAAGATTCAGAGCAAAGCAGTAAAGGCTTTATCGGCTGAACATTTATTATTTCACATTTGAATAATAAAGAAAACACAGATCCATTCATTTTGGGACGAAAGGATCCGTGTTACCACCCAACTTGCATACACCACAGATGTATACCGCTCTGATGACCGTAACGAGGTCAGACGCTGCGTTTTGCGCAGTAGCTCGGAGTCAGCCCGACTAGCCTTTGTACAGGGATATCCCACCATTGCTCCCCTCTCTTAGGTACAGTACTGTCTTTTTCTCGTCACAGCCTTATATAATTTCCGATTGTTTTACAAAAGCAGCTGTATCCGTTAGCTACCTTTTTAATTATAAACCATTTTGTTTTTTTGTCAAGATAAAAAGTTCAATTTTGGCGGTTATTTCTTTAGATTTTCCGACAGTATAAGGTTACGCACATTCTGCATACGGCTGTCAAGTGAAGCGCTTATTTCTGCGCAGTCTGTAAGTTCGTGAGAAAGCTTGCTTAGCGTCTCGGGGGAGATATTCTTTTTATAGCGTATTTTATGCTCAAGGCTTGCCCAGAAATCCATTGCTATAGTTCTCAGCTGCACCTCAACTTTAACATCCTTTTTTTCATTTTCGAGGAAGATCGGCACGGAAACTATAAGGTGAAGACTGCGGTAGCCTGTTGGTTTTGGGTTTTTTATGTAGTCCTTTCGGCGTATAAGGGTTATATCGTCCTGCTGCAGAAGGCAGTCTGCAAGACGATATATGTCATCAACAAAAGAGCATACTACTCTTACTCCCGCAATATCGTTTATTTTTTCTTCGATAGAGTCAAGGTCACGGGGGATTTTTTTGCGTATTACCTTGCGGATTATGCTGTCGTAATCTTTTACCCGTGAGTGAATAGATTCGATGGGGTTTCCGTCATATTTCAGTGAGAACTGTTCGTTAAGCACCTTGAATTTTGTTTCTATCTCCATTATAGCGCAGGAATAGTTTGCGAAAAACTGTTCTACAGGGTAAAGACTGTCTTCTATAAGGTCGAGAAACATTTCTTCGTTCAGATCCATGTCACGTGTAAACTTAGCAAGCTCAGTTGCCATTTTTTCCGCCGAATCCTTAAATTTTTCATTGTCCATTATCTGACACCTCCGAAATCATCTTGATTTTTTCTACTCCCATTATACCACATCTCTCCCCATCAGTCTACCCCCCGTCCGGCGAGCCGCCAGCGTGACGCTGGACCCTAAACGCGGGTATCGCTCCGCTGCGCATCCGCTCTGAACTTGCGGTTCATGCTGTACTGCCCGCGTATCAGGCTTCTTGAGCAGCTCGTTTTTTACCATTGATAATATTTTTGCCAACTATCCCGGCGAGCCGCCGGTCCCTAAACGCGGGTATCGCTGCGCTGCGCATCCGCTCTGAACTTGCGGTTCATGCTGTACTGACCGCGTATCAGGCTTCTTGAGCAGCTCATTTTTTACCATTGATAATATTTTTGCCAA
>CACWRT010000064.1 GCA_902763365.1 uncultured Ruminococcus sp. | reverse complement strand
CGTCGCTGCTACTTTTATTAGTCGCGGTTATTACCTTTATTATCGGCTGTTATTTTTTGTTGCTCGCTCAAAGTTACTGAAAAACTCAATTCTCCCAAAATTATTTTACACCAACACGTGACGTTGAACCCTAAAACACGGGTTTCGCTCCGCTTCGCATCTGCATAAGAGAGCTGTAAACTTTGAAATACATAAAGGCCTATAGCAGACGAAGGAAGCAGGAAATAATATAATTTTGCGGGTCAAGGGGCTCGAGCCCCTTGCGAGGTGCAGGGCGAGGAGCCCTGCATTTAAAACAGAACTATCCCAAGTGAGCGTAGTATAATCAAGGTACAGTGTCACGCTGGCCGGTCAAAAACAATAGACAATATCTGATGTATGTGATAGAATATATATACATATGAAGGAGCGATAGATATGAAAAAAATCGGTTTAGTTGGCGGAACAGGACCTGAATCCACGTTGATGTATTATAAAGAATTGAATTCAATAATTGACAGTATGACAGATGGTAAAGCTATGCCGGATATAGCCATTGAAAGTGTAAATTTTCGCAGAGCATGGAATTATGTGTCATCAGGTAATTACATAGAACTTGCAAAATATATCTCCGAAAAGGTCAATTTATTAAAATTATCAGGTTCGGAGATCATAGCCCTTACTGCAGGTACAATGCACATTGTATTTGATGAAATTGAAAAAGAAACCCGAATATCATTGGTCAGCATTCCGGAAGCAGTTTGTGAAGAAGCAATTCTCAGGAAATATAAAAAAGTCGGATTGCTGGGGACTATTTTTACTATGGAACAAGACTACATGAAAAAAGATCTTATACGATCCGGTATTGAAGTAGTGGTTCCGTGCAAAGAGGATAGAGAACTGGTTGCAAAAAGGATCCTTGAGGAACTTGAACTGGGGATTGTAAAGGAAACTACATTACATGAGTTTAATGCTGTCATTGATAAAATGCGAAATAAAAATGGAATAGAGGCTGTTATTCTTGGGTGCACGGAATTACCATTGTTATTGAATGATATGAATTGTGTTCTTCCGTGTATGGATAGTGTGAAAATTCATATAAACAAATTGATCAGACTTGCAGCTGTTGAATGTCAATAAACACAAAGGAGTTATATAATATAAAATTCTAAAAGAATTGGGAGTGGGATATATACGATGAGTTACACTATATTTAAGGAAGCACCGCCGATTATCAGAGAATTTTTAACCTATATAGGTAATATTAAAGGAAGATCAGATCTGACAGTTGATGAGTACTATCGTGATTTACGCACCTTTTTCAGATTTATTATAAAAGACCGGGGACTTGTAAAAGAGGATATTGAGATAGACGAAATCGATATTTCGTGCGTAGATCTGGAAATGGTTAAAACCGTTACTTTTTCAGAAATTCTGCTTTTTCTGAATTATTGCAAAGATGAAAGGGGAAACAATGCTGCAACAAGATCCAGAAAAACATCAAGTCTGAGAGATTTTTTTTATTTCCTGACCGTAAAAACCCATAAGCTTTCATATAATCCGACCGAGGGGCTTGAAGCTCCGAAAAAAGGAAAGAAGCTGCCTAAATATCTGACATTGGAAGACAGTCTGAGACTTTTGCAGGCTGTTGACGGAGAATTTAAGGAGAGAGATTACTGTATCCTTGTTTTTTTCCTGAATTGCGGATTAAGACGCTCGGAACTTGTAGGTATAAATCTTTCAGATATAAATAGTGAAAACATACTGACCGTAAGAGGAAAGGGAGATAAAGAAAGAACCATATACCTTAACCCTGCTTGTGTGAATGCTCTTAAAGAATATCTCAAAGTCAGACCGGTCGAAGGAATTTCAGATAAAAATGCTTTGTTTATAAGCAGAAAGAACTGCCGCATCACAGGCAAGGGCGTTTATCACATGGTCAATCATTATCTGGAAAAAATCGGTCTGGGAAATCAGGGGTATTCACCTCATAAACTCAGACATACCGCTGCGACTCTGATGTATCAGAAAGGCGGGGTAGATATCAGGACTTTGCAGGTTATCCTTGGACATTCCAATTTGGGAACGACACAGATATATACCCACATAGGCGATGATCAGATACGCAAAGGACTTAATGCGAATCCTCTTGCAAATGTTTGATGTCAGTTCAATAACCGGAAGTTTATCATCAACAGGGTTTAGGAGGATTTCACTCCCGCTTACAGCGAATAAACACCTTTCTATATAATGTCCGGAAGAAGATTTTCTTTTGCGCACTTTTCAATTTTCTTACATATTACACAATAAATTACATAAATAAATTAAAAAAGCCCTTTACAATAAAGAATAAATGTAATATAATATTATCAAATGATAATCCGAACAGCATAGTTAAAGGGGGCATACGGTATGAAGAGAACAATTGACAAGGTATATGTAAAGGTATGTGCGGATTTTGATTCTACGGGATATATGCAGCCCCGGTCTATAATATGGTCCGACGGAAGGATATTCAAAATAGATGAAGTCAGGGATTTCCGCCCGTCAAATACACTTGAAAGCAGCCGCAGCGGTGATTGCTACACCGTTGTGATACACGGGGAAGAAAAGCATTTGTTTTTTGAAAAAACCAGCGGATTATTTGCAGCGCGTGTGGGAAGATGGTTTGTTGAATGTCCGTCAGAGCAGGTGTAAATAAATGGAAAGAACATATATTTCAATAGATCTGAAAAGCTTCTATGCAAGCGTGGAATGTGCCGAAAGACATCTTGACCCGCTTTCTACAAACCTTGTTGTGGCGGATATGTCAAGGACAGAAAAAACAATATGCCTCGCAGTATCTCCTTCTCTGAAGTCCTGCGGCATATCGGGAAGAGCTAGACTTTTTGAGGTAATACAGCGTGTAAAAGAAGTAAACGGCGAAAGACTTGACTGTGCTGTAAAAGGAAAATATATACGCAAAAATGAAGACGGTAAATACAGATTTTCGTCTTCATCTTTTGATGCAAAGGCACTGAAGAACGATCCGTCTTTGGAGCTTTCATATATAACTGCTCCGCCGAGAATGAAGCTGTATGAAGAATACAGCACAAAGATTTTTTCGATATATATGAAATATATTTCACCTGAGGATATACACGTATATTCAATTGATGAGGTATTTATGGATGTTACAAAATATCTCAGAACATACTCTCTTACTGCCCATGAACTTGCAATGACAATGATACGTGAGGTGCTTTATACAACAGGGATAACGGCTACGGCAGGAATAGGGACGAATATGTATCTTGCAAAGGTAGCTATGGATATAGTTGCCAAGCATATTCCGGCAGATAAAGACGGAGTACGTGTTGCAGAAATAGATGAAAAAAAATATCGTGAACTTTTGTGGTGTCACAGACCGCTTACCGATTTTTGGCGTGTAGGCAGAGGATACAGCAGAAAGCTTGAGGCTATGGGATTATATACGATGGGAGATATAGCGAGAGCTTCAACAGATCCCTTATCGGAAGAACTGCTTTACAGAACTTTCGGGATAAATGCCGAACTTCTGATAGATCATGCCTGGGGATGGGAACCAACAACTATAGAGCATATAAAAAAATATCGTCCATCTTCAAATTCAATTTCTTCGGGACAGGTGCTTAAAGAACCCTATACATTTGAAAAGGGCAGACTTATAGTTCGAGAAATGACGGAGCTTCTGGTTCAGGATCTTGTAAGAAAATGTGTTGTGACAAAACAGATGGTACTGACGATCAGCTATGACAGAGAAAGCCTTACAGTGGATGTTCCCGGCAGAAGCATTAGAGATACAGTCTATGCTGTTGCAAGAACCGGGAAGATATACAAAGGCAAGGTTACATCCGACCCGTATGGCAGACCAAACCCTGCTCATGCACACGGTACGGGTAATCTGAAAAAATATACCAACTCCACAAGAAAAATAATGGATACTGTAATGGCGCTCTACGACCGTATAACCGACCCTGATCTTCTTATAAGACGAGTAAATATTGCCGCCTGCGGACTTATACGAGAAAGGGATATACCTGATGAAGCTCCGCAGCAGCTTGATTTTTTCACCGATTATGAAGAGATAGAAAAGCAGGAAAAAGCCGAGAGGGAAACGGATGAAAAAGAAAGGCGTATGATCAGAGCCATGCTTTCCATACAAGACAGATACGGAAAAAATGCAGTTTTAAGAGGGATGAACTTTATAGAGGGCGGAACCACCATAGAGAGAAACGGACAGATAGGCGGACACAAAGCCGAGTAGGGGAGTGCAGATAGTGAACGATGATGCAAGAAAAAAGTATGCCGATATAATAGATCTGCCCCATCATATATCTTCAAACAGAGCACATATGTCATTATATGACCGCGCGGCACAGTTTGCACCGTTTGCAGCCCTGTCAGGCTATGATGATATGGTAAGGGAAGAGGCAAGACTGACCGATGAAGATATCGGGCTGTCCGAATATCAGACGGAAATACTGAATATGGAATTTGCTTTGATAAACAGGTCGCTATGTGACGGAGATATACCTTTTGTTGCCGTTACCTGCTTTATACCGGATGATCACAAAGAAGGAGGTCGTTTTGAAAAAATAAAGGGTATGGTAAAAGAGCTTGATGTCACAGCACGAAAGCTTATACTTTACGGAAGTAGTGATATCCGGAACAGAAGGATACCGCCTGTAGTGATAGATCTTGATATGATAAGGAATATAGAAAAAAACCCCGACACCGTATAATCAATTTCGGCATCGGGGACTTATTTTTTGCTAAGCAGGATCTTTATCATTTTTTTCTTTGCGGGGTTTGATCTGCTTCAATTTATTCGACAGTCTGACGTTAAAAGAAAGACCATTCTCTTTTGGTACAGCTTCGATAGTTCCGCCATGGAGAGTAACTATTCTTTTTGCTATGCTCAATCCGATACCGTGTCCCCCCGTTTCAGATGCGCGGGAAGTATCGGGACGATAAAACCGATCGAACAAGTGTTTGAAATCAGCGTTCTGGTCTGTTTCGCAAGTATTGAATACATTGAAAAATGTGTATCGTGATCCTTTGTGCAGCCTGATCTCAACTATACCGTTTTCAACGGCATATTTTGAGGCATTTTCTATAAGTACTGATACAAGCCTTTCAAGCTGAGCCGGGTTTCCGTTTATTACAGCGTCAGACTGTATATCGCATTTCATTGTGACATTCTTGCCTTTAAAAACTTCCGAAAAATCATTGGCTGTTTTTTCGGTTATTTCTCCGATATTTACAGGTCTGACATCGGTTATCTCTTCTACTTCTTCAAGACGGTTGAGCGTCAGAAGCTCGTTTACGAGCTCACTTATTCGTGTTACCTGAGTTGTTATATTGGTTATCCATTCGTTTTCACCGTCTTTATATGCCAGCACTTCAGCATTTGCGGAAATAATTGCAAGAGGTGTTTTAAGCTCATGACTTGCGTCGGTAATAAAACGCTTCTGCATTTTGGAATTTTCCTCGAAAGGTTTTACTATAATGCTCGAAAGAAAATAAAATACAATAGTTATCATGATCACAAAGGCGAAAGCGATAAGAGAGATTATAACGATCAGTCTTCTCTGAGAAAAAATATCGTCTGAGCAATCAAAGAAGATAACAAGATCAGAATCCTTAGAGTATCTGAAACGAAATTTATTAAGATATCCCGTTTCGTTATTTTCATTCATAACGATCTGTGACATTTTTATTGCGTCATTTTCGTTGACAGAAGCAATATGGGAAATATCTGCGGAGTAGGCATTATTACCCTCGATTTTCACAACAAAATATCTCTGACGGTATGGAGATTCCTCGTCATAAGAATAGATCTGTATCCTTGTGTCATCATCCATTTTCTTATAATCATTGAACTGAGGAAGTATACCGTCATATTTCAGTATCAGTTCTGTCATATAGTCTGCACGGTTGTCCATATTTATTTGAGTTGACAGCCAAAAAAAGAAGATGGTAAGCATAAATACTACAGTTGCCGAAAGAAAAACACCTACAACTATCTTTGTACGTAATTTTTTCATATAATCACTCTCCCAGCGAATACGAGCCGTTTTTGGCGAGAATGTTTATATCTGATCTTATCTGCCGCAGTTTATTTTTCAGATAGAAAATATACAGTTCTGCTTTTTCCTGACTTTCCTTAGAGTTCCAGACAAGATCATTTATCTGTGACGGTGTGTAATATGTTCCCATATTGCGTATCAGAAAGGAAAGAAGTTCTGCCTCTGTATTATTAAGTCTGAGACTGCCTTTATCAGATCTCAGCTCTCCGCTGTTTGAATCAAGCTCTATATTTGAGACCTTGGTCAGAGAATAGCGGTAGTCGCTGCTGCGTCTGATAAGAGAATTAATACGGGCAACAAGCTCCTTCATTGCAAAAGGCTTTGCAAGATAATCGTCAGCACCCGCAGTAAGTCCCGTAATCCTGTCATCAAGCGCTGCCTTTGCTGTAAGCATAAGCACAGCGGTATAATCTCCTTTTTCTCTCATATACTTCAATACTTCTATACCATCCATCACCGGCATCATAACATCAAGTATAACAACATCATAATAGTCATTTTCAAGAGCATTTACAGCCTGCTGACCGTCGTATACAGGTGTAACGTCAAAACCTTCCATTTTCAGTATTTCGGCGACAGCTACCGACAGTTGTTTTTCATCTTCTGCATACAGAATTTTCATATTGATATCTCCCGTTTAGTTTATAAAATTATTCAGAAAATTAAAAAGAATCGTTGTGGATCATATCTTTAATGGTTTGCATTGACAAATCCGTGGATGCCATCTCATCGGCACATCTTTTTAGTTCTTCGACAATGAGAGCGGTATTTCTTATGGTCTTTTTATATTTCAACTGATGTTCAAGACTTGCCCAGCAGTCCATTGCTATGGTCCTCATTTGTATTTCAGTATTAACATAGTCTATTCCGCCGACTCCGAATGGTACAGAAAGTATCATGTGAAGACTGCGGTATCCGTTTGGTTTGGGTGCTGCGATATAATCCTTTATTTTTCTGACCTGCCATTTATCGCTTTTTTCGATAAGATCTGATACTGTATATATATCTCCTATGAAATGTGTTACTACCCTCGCACCTACTATATCCGAAAGATTTTTCAGTGCATATTCCGGAGTCTGTTCCATATTCTTTTTTCTCAGTTTTTCTTTCAGACTTTCAGAACCTTTTATGCGGCATTTAAGATGTTCCGCAGGAGCAGTTTCGGGATCTGTACTGATACTGTCAAGTATAGTCTGTATCTCTGTCATCATAAGAACACGTATTTCTTCAAGTTTGTCAGCGTATTTACCATAAAAAATTTTATCTTCCTGTTTCATTATTATGTTCACCCTGTTTAATAATTAATAATTATATTGTCTCAAATTTTTTATATTCCTTCCTGTTCAGGATCATCTGTTAAATCTAATAAATAATCAGATGAAATACTAAAAATTCAGGTAAATCTTTTTAATATATTTTCCCGACGCAAGGCCATCTGATCGTTTTTACATATAAAAATTATAACATATAAATAACGATTGTCAAGAACTGCCCGTTCTGTAACATTGATTGATTCGCTGCCCCCGGCTCCTACGTTTTAGAGTTCAGCGTCACGCTGGCGGCTCAGATTTAATAATACTTGGAATGATTTTATAGCGATAGAAAACATTATTGATAATAACGAACCGCTCAAACTGCCTGATACGCGGTCAGTACAGCATGAACCGCGAGTTCAGAGCGGATGCGAAGCGGAGCGATACCCGCGTTTAGGGACCGGCGGCTCGCCGGGCGAATAAACAGTGTTTATTTTTATATGTATTTATGTTATAATATTACTATAACAGGTTTAAGAATGTAACAGAGAGGTTATCGAACGGGGAGCTGAAATGCTCGGTTGTAAGCTTTCAGTACTGTGGGAAAAAACACTCAAAGCTACGCAGGAAACTGAATATAATATCAGTGAACAAATAAGTCATTTTGAGAGAACTGTTTAAAGGAGAGAATTTAATATGAAAAAATCGGAAAATCTGAGCGCTGCCGAAGCCATAGAAAAGCTGAAAACAGGAAATAAGCTTTATCTCGATTCGATTACGGGAACAGGTGATATTTCAGCAGCCAGACGAGCAGAAACATCAGCAAATGGTCAGCAGCCCTATGCTATTGTAATTTCCTGTTCCGATTCGAGAGTGATACCTGAAAGTATTTTTAGCGCCGGGATAGGTGATCTTTTTGTCATACGTGTGGCAGGAAACGTTATGGATGATCATCAGCTTGGTTCTGTAGAATATGCAGCTTCTCATTTAGGGGTCAAACTTATAGTTGTGCTCGGACACGATCACTGCGGAGCAGTTGACGCTGCTATAAATCATGACCCTGACGGATATATAAAATTTATCACTGACGAGATCAGAATGGCTATCGGTGACGAAAAAGACGAATATAAAGCCTGCTGTCTTAACGTGCGTCACAGTATCCGTATCATTGAAGACAGCTTTGAGATACATAAGGAAGAAGAACACGGTCTGAAAGTGATAGGCGCAGTTTACCATCTTGAAAGCGGATTGGTTGAATTCGATGTTTGAAAGAAGGGAGATAAAGAAATGAGTATGCTGGAAATTATAAAGCAAAGACATTCGGTTCGTCGTTTTACGGACAAACCACTGGATTCGGATACTGTTCGTGTTTTACAGAAGGAAATTGAAACGTGTAATAAAGAAAGCGGGCTTCATATTCAGCTGATAACAAACGAGCCTGAAGCGTTTCAGGCAGAAAAGCCAAGCTACGGACAGTTCAAAGGCTGCAAGAATTACCTTATGATAATCGGATCAAAAGGAAAAGATACAGAAGCCGGTTATTATGGGGAACGGATCGTTTTAAAAGCACAGGAACTCGGTATCAATTCCTGTTGGGTAGCTCTGACATATAAAAAGAACAAAGCAAAGGGAGTTGTTGGATCCGGAGAAAAGCTGTATCTTGTTATTGCTCTCGGATATGGTGAAACAAGCGGTGTTGTCCATAAATCAAAATCAATAACAGATGTCAGTGACTATAAAACCGGTGATCCTGATTGGTATAAGTCAGGGATAGAGGCAGCACTGCTTGCACCCACTGCCGTAAATCAACAAAAGTTCAGATTTGAGAGAAATGGGGAAAAGGTCAGACTAAAGGTTGCCGGAATGGGATTCTATACAAAAATTGATCTTGGTATTGTAAGGTATCATTTTGAGATTGGGTCAGGTAAATACAGCGAGGTGTGGGAATAACAATATGAAAAATAAGGAGTGGTAACGCTTTGATATATGAAAATATAACCCCTGCTGTATTTATTGACAGACCAAACCGTTTTATCGCCAATGTTAATATAGACGGATCTGTTCAGACTGTTCATGTGAAGAATACGGGCAGATGTAAGGAACTGCTTATAAACGGGGCAGAGGTATATCTGACCGAACCGGGCACTAAGGGAAGGAAAACCAGATATGACCTCATTGCTGTCCGTAAGGAGAACGGTATGCTTATCAATATTGATAGTCAGGCTCCGAATAAAGTTGTTGCCGAGTGGCTCAAACCACAGGGCTTCAGCAAAATTATTCCAGAGTATACTTACGGTAATTCGAGAATAGACTTCTATATGGAAAGGATCAGCGGAGAAAAAATTGAAAAATATCTGATGGAAGTGAAAGGCTGTACATTGGAACGCAACGGAACAGGATTCTTCCCTGATGCGCCTACAGATCGTGGAACCAAACATCTTCGTGAACTGATCAGGGCAGTAAATGAAGGGTATAAAGCTTATGCCGCTTTTGTAATTCAGATGGACAACATAACGAAAGTCAGCCCCAACACTGATACAGATCCTGATTTTGCCGCCGCCTTTGAAGAAGCGCAACGATCGGGAGTAAAAATGCTGTTTCTTCCTTGCCATGTTGAAGCAGACAGCCTTAGTATAATATCTGATTATGTAATAAATCAGGGTTCGATATGATATATATTATGCTATTTAAGCTTTATTACAGACTTTTTTCTGTGAGAGAAATTCAGAGGTTACTATGAAATATATTATTATTTTTATTATCATTACGATAATTGCTGTAATTATAGGTTTCGGATTATGTTTTTTGGTCAGCAGTCTTATCCGAAGAAAAATGAAGAAAAAGATACCAATATTTCTGCATATCGTTATCAGTATGCTTTCAGGGATCATTATATTTATTACTGTGAGCGGGCTCTATTTAGGTATACATTATCCGGCGGACAGTACGGCTTTGGATATGCTGAATAACGAAAATATCCGTGAAACTGACGGAGCATATTTTATTGATGGCGAAGGCGAAGATACTGTTTTTATTTTCTATCCCGGTGCAAAGGTAGACAGTGAAGCTTACCTGCCGCTGATGAAAATGCTTTCGGATAATGGGATCGATTGCTTTGTAATTAAGCCTCCGTTCAGATTTGCTTTATTTGATGCAAATGCAGCGGACAGAATTATTGATAAATACAGCTACAAACACGTTATTGTTTCGGGTCATTCCATGGGCGGAACAATTGCATCATTGTATGCTTCCAAAAATCCTGATAAAATTGACGGCGTTGTGCTTCTATCGGCATATCCCGGATCGGAAATCAGTGACAATATTCCGCTTCTGTCAATTTACGGCAGTGAGGATATGGTTCTCAATAAAGAGGCTTACAAAAATGCTGAACCATTTTTTCCTGATGTATTTGATGAAGTGATTATTGACGGGGGCAGCCATTCAGGCTTTGGCAGCTATGGTGAACAAAGGGGCGACGGCAAGCCCGGTATATCACCGGATCAACAGAAGGAAATTACCGTAAACGCTATATTATGCTTTGAAAAAGATCACGTTATTAGTTAATTAATGATAAGTAATTATGGCAGCTTATAGTATTTTCTCTTTGGATCACTTATCTGCTCCTTCTGATTTTTGTTTTGTTATGAAAGTATTGGTAGGAACAGTGAAGGATATTGGTGTGGATTATGCCTGCCGCTAAGCTGATATTAAGAAACCGCCCGGTATGTACAACAGGGCGGTTTCTTTTTTACTGTATTAAAAATCCTCGATCTCGAATTCAGCCATATGACCGTGAAGAAAATATTCGCATTCTTCATAATTTTTGAATTTATGTTCCTGTTCACGAAAAGCCTTGTCGTGATTACTGTAATCCCTGTGCAGCATCTCGTGGTATATAACATACTTTACAGCTTCTTTCGGTACATCCACGGAATTCAGAACACAATTAATAACAATATGATCGTCATTGTGATAATAACATCCATAGTAACTTTTATAAGCTTTTTTCGTCCATTCTATTGATGATATTCCTTCGTATTCTCCTCCGAACATCTCATTCTTGACTTCACGGACAAGTTTATCAAGATCATAATACGGTTCTCTGCTGAAAGGTATCTTTTCTAAAGGCAATTCTTCAACCTTTGTGCCTAATACCATCTGTTTTCCATAATAAATATATGCCTGGGCAACCTTCATAGCATAATTCTCTCGTGAACCGAACAATTCCTGTGCGGTAGGGTACTCATCATAGGTTTCATTTGCGAGCTTAACAAAATCTGAATTTGTTTCTTTTGCTTTTTTTGCTACCGAGTCCGGATCGATCTTTTTCCGGTCTGATATACCGTTCAGGTGCAGGGGGGTGTCAAAATTTCTTATGTTGTCGATCAGAAGGGATATACTATATTCATCGGGGCGGATACAAAAATCCAAAAAACAATTATTTATAATATCTTTTGCATTGATGTCAACGCTGCTTTTAATCGTATGTATTTGTGACATTATTTCTTTGTATCCTTTTAGCTGATCCTCAAACACCAAAAGGATATAATCATCTCCGTTTTCATCAATCAATGTGTACCAGCCTGAAGGCACCGAAGTGTATGTATTATAGGTCCTGTTCTGTTCAGATAACGAGTAGTAATATTTTTTGCAAAGTTCCCATGAATAATATTTTACCTCATATTCGTAATACTTTCTTTCAGGTTCTTCATATTCACCTTCAAAGATCCATTCAGGATTCAGCCATTTGTTGAATACTTCCCATTTGTCATTGAAATCGACTATGTTGACTTTTTCCGTACCGCCAGCAAAACTTCCTCTCATACCTCTTCCAATCATCTGCATCAAAAGCCCTTCGCTTTGTGTCGGACGTGTCAGGAAGACTGTCTCAATATCAGGAACATCACTGCCCTCGGTCATTATATTTACGTTGATAAGAACATCAAGCATTCCCTGTTTAAATCTTTCGATTACAGCGGGATTGTTCTCTTTGCCTGAATAAACGCAATCACATTTTACTTTTCTCTTTATCAATTCGTCCATCAGCAGACGACAATGAAGAACATTCAGTGCAAAAATAAGGGTTTTTCCGTAGCTTTCAGCATTTTTTGTGTATTCATCCACTATTACATGGTTTCTGTCAGCACACTGTGCGATCTTTCCCATGAGGGATTCAGGCAGTTCTCCGAATTTATTGATGTTTTTTGCTTCATCCTCCGAAATGAGAGGTTCAACTTCTTCATTGGTATCTATTCTTTTGAATACAGGGTCAGCCAGAATTCCGTTTGATATAAGTTTTCCAAGTGAAATATCATATACAATATTGTTATCAAATATTTTCAGCAGTTCTGCGCTTGCTCCTTCACCGCTTCTTACCGGAGTTGCAGTTATACCCAGAAGCTTTGCGTCAGGTCTGTATTTAAAAATCATTTTCAACGTTTCTTTATATGATCGCGCAGCTGCATGATGTGCTTCGTCAATAACGATCATTAATTTTTTTGAAATTATTCTTCTTAAATGAGGATGATTCCTGCAAAGAGACTGTATACTGCCGATTATAACATCATTATCGGAGCCAACAGCCCTTATATTCTGATGCTCACCGGAAATACAGCTGATCTTATACTTATTGATTTTCGGATTTTCAAGCTTTGAAAGACCTGCAAATTTATAGAAGCATTCAGCCGCCTGATCTATCAGCATATGCCTGTGAGCTATCCACAATACCTGATAACCCTGACTTATCATATGTTTTATCAGAAAGTATGAGGATGTACGGCTTTTACCGCTGCCTGTAGGCATTACCATCATTCCTTTTTGCTGATCCCTTTTGATAAAATGCTTTTGCAGTGCGGACACAGCATCTTTCTGAAAATCATACAAAGGAACATCCTCATATGCTGTTTTATTCATATCAAGACTGACAGTATCTCTGAATTTTGAAGCGGGGGTTATCATAACATCACATCCGCCTATTTTCAAAAGAAAATTGATATATGAATTTATAAGACTTACTGTCATTGGTTTGTATGTTAACTGAAGATATTCTTTATCCGACGATTCTGATCTTATCCCTGCTGACGAGTATATTTCTTCTGCTAAAGACGGATATTTCGGAATCAGCTGCAGTTCTATATTGTATCTGTATTTTGCAACAAAGTTTTTATCGGGAAAATCGCAGATCATATTCATCGAGCATACAAGATCTTCTTTTTCATCGGTAGGGAAGATAGGTCTGACATTTTCCGGAACATCCGGTGAGTAAATAATAGCTTTAAGAAAATCGTTGTCAAAGTTTGTCCATGAGAATCCGTTCATGATCACTGTATCTCCATTCCTATAAGATTTTCACCGTCATATGAATCAATCTGACGTATAATATTTTCAAGATAAGTTTTAAGCTCCTCATTATCTTCGCTCCCCTGAGCATACCAGATATTTGACTGACCAAAACCAAAATCCTTGCCCTTTGTTCCGCTTCTTGGTACATACCATTTTGTTTTACGTCTTTCATCTTCGGGAAGAAGTACACAGTCTTCTTTTTTCGCTGTAAAATTATAATCCTGGATATAACCGTTATCGAATTGGAGTTTCTGATTAAATCTGTATATGTTGGAATCTTTGTACCAACCGACAACTCTCGTACTTCTTCTATCGTTTTCTTTTGCACACCAGACGACTATTGCTTTTTCTATACAGTCGTCTTTTTTGCTCGCCTTGCATCCGATAATTTTCTCAAGATGAAGCTGTATTGTATTCGAAGGGGGCATTACATATCCGAATAAAAGATCTCCATCAGAAAAAGAAACGGGATCAAAGTTATAACATTCACCGCCATCCTTATTTTCCATAACGTATTTTCCTCCGTTTACGGGTTCATCGACTCCGTCAACGATACCTCTGTAATACTTCATATAAGCAATGTTGCAAAAAATAATCGGTTTCATTTTTTTATCCTCCATTAATATTATTCGTGAGTCTGCCGAAATAAACTTTATTATTTTTTCTTCGGTTTACTCTGTGTCTATATAATATCAATTCTTATTTTTTAAATCCAGGAAAACTTTTCCCCAACAATCTGCCGGACCCGTAATGTGTGGTTATCTTTGCTCCGGGCTTGACATCGAATTTTTTTATCTGTCACGCAGTCCGATTTTCTTGCCCACATATCTTTCATATTCATCAATGAATGTATAGATATCATCCTGACCAATAGCATGAAGAAAAATATAGTCGCCTATATTATTTTCCGTAAGACAGCCTTCCTCGGAAAGAGAAAACAGTTCATCAGCCTGTTCAATAGTCAGATCCATACCAATACAAAATTTGTATAATACAGTTCTTGTTATTCTTATCCTGCCGCTGATTATTTTTTTAAAAGTATCACCGCTCTGCTGGCATTTTTCTATCATTTCTTCATAAGTCTTATTTCTGCTCAGACTATGTTCCCGTTCATAGATCAGAATATAATTATTGATCTTACCGGCAAGTATCCTGCTGTTATTGCTGAATCTTTTCATTTCACTGTTTGTAACCAGCATTGATCTGACCGGACTGTCAAAGTTTATACTGAAATTTCTTTCTCTTATTTCTTTTTCCGATACCACAATTTCATCCCTCAATTTCGTTATAATAATTCCTGAATAGTGCGATGTAATAAGCTGATAAAAGAATACTGAGATCATCGACAAGCAGGATGGTCATAAACAACAATATTATGAGAAGTAACTTATCATATTATATATTATTGTGACAAAATTTACAAGCATATACCATAAATATCAGCAAAAATTATAAATATCAACAATTTTTAATTCTATAACTTATATAGATATTCGCTTGTGATAATAACAAACAATACAATGTTTTTCTCTGCTCAGATATCAGACACAGTTAGCAAAAAATCTTAACCGACATAATAAAACCACACTAAATTCTTTACGTACCTCATTTGTTGGTAAAAAAATTTTTGGATGATTAAACTTTTCAATAGCTTTGAGCGAGAAACAAATAGTATCAGCCAATATAAAAGTAATAACCGCGACTAATAAAAGTTTAAGTGACGTGCCCAGAGCGGAGCGTAAGCGCAGCGAGCCCCGCGTTACGGCTCCGGCGGCTCGCCGGGTTAGTGTAAAATTATAATTGGCAAAAATATTATCAATGGTAAAAATGAGCTGCTCAAGAAGCCTGATACGCGGTCAGTACAGCATGAACCGCAAGTTCAGAGCGGATGCGAAGCGAAGCGATACCCGCGTTTAGGGACC
>CACWRT010000063.1 GCA_902763365.1 uncultured Ruminococcus sp. | reverse complement strand
TGGACTCCGTTTCACTTCATTGGAGTATTTCTATTCGGAGTTTATTTTACCATGGTTTCTTCAATTCGGCATGGCGCGGGGTTATTGGGCGGATACGAAAAAAACTTCCGAGGGTCAATTTATTAATGATCATTTGATTACTCCTATTCTCAAAAACTTTTTCTTTCGGTATTGACATTCTCTGCATTTTTGTATATACTATAAGTATATACAGCGATACAAGCAGGAGGTGTTGCTATATGATGACAGCAAAGGTTTTTCAGAGTGGAAACAGTCAGGCAATAAGAATTCCCAAGGAAGTACAGACCGATCAAAAAGAGTTTCTGATCCGCAAGGTTGGCGAAGGATATATTCTTTGTCCCATAGATGATCCATGGTTTCCGCTGCGGCAAAGTATCGGTCAGATGCCGGAGGACTTCATGACAGACAGAGAACAGCCATCTGACACAGACCTTCCAAAAAGGGAGGAACTGTGATGTATCTTCTTGACACCAATATCTGCATCTATGCAATGAAGGATAAGTATCCGTCGCTTTCAAAAAAGTTATTTCAGATTCCGCCCGCAGAAATTTTTATATCATCTGTCACAGTTTCCGAACTGGAATACGGATGTGGGAAAAGCAACTGGGGAAATCGATCCAGAAATATCATGAACCTTTTCCTTTCTGCATTCACAATTCTTCCGTTTGATGAAAAAGATGCAAGAATAGCCGGAAAGATCAGAGCGGAGCTTGTTAAAACAGGTACTCTCATAGGACCGTATGATATACAGATCGCTGCACAGGGACTGTCCAGAGGGCTGACGGTTGTTACTCACAACACTAAAGAGTTTGAACGCATACCTGAACTGAAACTGGAAGACTGGGTTTTATAAGCCCGGTCTTTTTTATACTCATACTGAATAACGCTGCTCCTGTTCCTGATAAATTGGTTACGAATTATCCTCCATACGCTCCGGCTTCGGAACATCCTTATAATCAATACGCTGTCCGTCCCTGATAACATACACATCTGATGAATCATTATTCTTGTACTGCAAATATCTGACTACCGCTACATCAACGAATTTCGGTTCAAGCTCTATGCCGTAACAGGTGCGGTCGATCTGCTCACAGGCAATAAGCGTTGTTGCAGAACCAAGAAAACCGTCAAGCACAATGCCGTTTGTCTGCGTGCATTGTTTGATAAGATACACGATAAGCGGCACAGGCTTAGATGACGGATGAGAAAATCCTTCCTTCTCGGAATCTTTGATACCTTCAAATTCAAATACGGCAGTCTGCTTTTGGTCGCCATACCAGATATGCTTGTCATCTTTTCTCCATCCCCAGATAATGGGTTCCATATTGAATTTCCAGTCAGTACGCATAAAGGGTGCTCTTGGCTTTTTCCAGATCAGCCCTGCACCGACCTTAAATCCCGCATCCTCAAAAGCATCATAAAACACACGGGTTTTCATAGTGGCATAGAATTCATAAATGGACGCATCTTTAGCCATAGCATTTTTGAAATTTGTAAATGCTTTCATCAGGAACTCATAAGCCGCCTTATCATCAAGATTGTCATTAGCAATTTTGCCGGACTTGTTCTGAAGATTGACAAAGTATGGGGCATCGGTGCAAACCAGATTGACCTTTGTATCACCAAGTAGCAGCTTGTATGTTTCGGGTTCTGTGCTGTCACCGCAGATAACGGTGTGTCTGCCAATGTGCCATATATCTCCTGTTTTGGAGAAACAAGGTTTTTCAAGTTCTGCATCCACATCGAAGTTATCCCCCTCGCCCTCTGTATCTGTTTCAAACAGGTCTGCGATTTCTTTTTCATCAAAACCTGTCATACCAATATCAAAGCCCATTTCCTGTAAGGATGCCATTTCTACTTTCAGCATTTCATCGTCCCAGCCTGCATTAAGTGCGAGTTTATTATCGGCGAGTATATACGCTTTCTTCTGTGCTTCGGACAAATGCTCTACGAATACACACGGCACTTCCTTGATGCCTTCTTCCTTCGCAGCGGCAATTCTGCCATGTCCGGCAAGGACATTGTACTCACGGTCGATAAGCACAGGATTGATAAAACCAAACTCACGGAGAGAAGATCGTAATTTCGTTATCTGCTCCGGTGAGTGTGTCCGGGCATTGTTCACATAGGGTATCAGCTTGTTAATATCAACAAGCTGCATCTGCGTTGTTGTTATCATCTGATCAGCCCCCATTCCGCAAACTTCTCAAAGCCGCCCAGATTGTGTATGTATTTCCTTGCGATCTCAACTATGTCGGAGTAGGGCTTGCCGTCAACGGTATCATCACCGATGGCACAGCTGATCTCAACAGGTCTGCCGAGAGCCTGTGCTTCGAGGAAAGCGTAAATGTTCACGCTGACATCAGCCTTTGACAAATCCTTACCGTGCAGACCGCCGCCTGTAACACTGTCGCCCATGTCACTGCCGAGCTTGCGGTTGGTTGCACCACAGTCCACATCACTTCCGCCTGTCCAGTCACCGAGGGGATTTATCTCAGCCGCCGGAAACATCTTACGGAGATTTTCTGTATCTGCGTTGCTCTGGCAGATCACAAGACGGTCGCCGTCAAGAATGTATTTGCCATCCTTGTCGAAAGCAAAATAAAACTGTTTCGCTATTTGTGTCAGTCGCTCCTGTTCACCAGTCACAGGCACACCTTTGAAGATACCGTTATCACCGCAGCGGATTTTACCACGCTGATTTTTTGCAAGAATAGGATCCTGCTTTGTTTCCAGATAATCTGTCATCAAATTCGGTGCAATACGCTTGACGATGTTTGTTATTTCGCCGATATCGAAATGCACAGAGGTTTCTGCCATAATATGGCAACCTCCATGTCCGAGCAGAACTTCTACTGCTATCCTCGGATCTTTTTCTTTACTGTATGCCAGATCAACGATCGCTCCGGCAATTCTGTCAGCGATTTTATCAACGTGAGCTGGATTTACTCGTTCATACATTTTTTCTTCCTCCTAACCGAATTTCCGTTTTAGGAACTTTTTCAGTCCTTTACGGGTGTCAAATATTTTTTCCTTCATAACCTGCGCTGGGGCAGGCTGATAATGCTTTTTGGTATCGTCTGTTTTGCGATACCGTTTCCTGTGCTGCATCATTTTCCCTCCCTTGCGCGAAGCAGCTTCTCCATCTGTGGATCAGAATATTGTTTGTGGAGAAGTCAGCCTAATGTGCAATAAACTGCACATCAGGCTTTTTGCTGAAAATTTGCATATTGCTATTTCATATGTGAATGGTTTATAATAGAATATATATAAATAAAATGCGGGGAGAGTATAAATATGTCAAAAAGGTACAAACTTTTGGGAGCAGATGGTAAATTTTACGAATCAGATACACCCGGTCAGTTCGGTGGTAACAGTAAGCTGAAAATATACGGCAGGCTTGACTGCTTCTCTGCTCTTTCAACTATAAAAAGATTTCCGGGGAGCTATGAAAAGGTACGGGTATTTTTCGCTGACGAGAAAACTGCACTTGCTGCCGGTTATCGTCCGTGCGGAAACTGCCTTAAAGCAAAGTATAAGCAGTATAAAGAAAATGAGGCAGAATACAAGGCACAGTTTGGTCTGTGATACAGGAGGTTGATTAAATGGCTGATAAAACCAATGCCAACATTGGATTTGAAAAACAACTGTGGGATGCGGCCTGCGTCCTGTGGGGACATATTCCGGTTGCGGAATACAGAAAGGTTATTATCGGGCTTATCTTTCTACGCTACATTTCCGCAGCTTTTGACAAAAGATATCAGGAGCTTGTTGAGGAAGGCGACGGTTTCGAAGATGATCGTGACGCATACACAATGGACAATGTTTTCTTCGTACCGGAGAAGGCTCGTTGGAGTACTATTGCTGCCGCTGCTCATACAGCAGAGATCGGCACTGTCATTGACGATGCGATGAGAGCTATTGAAGCTGAGAACAAGACGCTTAAAAATGTCCTTCCCAAAAATTATGCAAGTCCCGATCTTGACAAACGTGTACTTGGTGATGTAGTTGATATTTTCACAAACAACATAGATATGAGCAATACTACGGAGAGTGAAGATCTGCTCGGTCGTACATACGAATACTGTATTGCACAGTTTGCGGAAAAAGAAGGTGTCGGCGGCGGTGAATTCTATACCCCGTCAAGTGTAGTAAAAACTCTCGTTTCCATTCTGCGTCCGTTTGATAACTGCCGTGTGTACGATTGCTGCTGCGGCAGCGGTGGAATGTTCGTGCAGAGTGCAAAGTTCATTCAGGCACATTCCGGCAAGCGAGGAGCAATCTCCGTGTATGGTCAAGAGGCAAATGCCGATACTTGGAAGATGGCAAAAATGAACATGGCTATCCGTGGGATTGATGCAGATTTTGGTCCTTATCAGGCAGACACATTTACAAACGACCTGCACCCTACACTGAAAGCTGATTTTATTCTTGCAAATCCGCCTTTCAATTATCATCCATGGAATCAGGAAAAGCTCCTTGATGATGTCCGCTGGAAGTATGGCATACCACCTGCCGGAAATGCCAACTATGCGTGGATACAGCACATGATCCATCACCTTGCACCAAGCGGAAAAATCGGTCTTGTGCTTGCAAACGGTGCTCTTTCTACGCAGTCAAGCGGCGAAGGTGAAATCCGTAAGAAAATCATCGAGGACGATTTGATTGAAGGCATCATCGCTATGCCGACACAGCTTTTCTATAGCGTGACAATCCCGGTTACGCTGTGGTTCATCACAAAGGGTAAGAAGCAGAAAGGCAAGACGCTCTTTATCGATGCCCGCAAGATGGGCCACATGGTCGATAGAAAGCATAGGGATTTCTCCGAAGAGGATATTCAGAAACTTGCCGATACATTTGCGGCTTTCCAAAGCGGAACACTTGAGGATGTGAAAGGCTTCTGCTCCGTTGCTACTATACAAGATATTGCAAAGCAGGATTACATTCTGACACCGGGACGCTATGTCGGCATTGAGGAGCAGGAAGATGACGGTGAGCCGTTTGAAGAAAAAATGGCACGGTTGACATCGGAACTCTCCGATTGGTATATACAATATCAATTTACCTGTGTTGACATATCATGCTCTGCTACCTTCATGCCAAAGCTGCTCTGCCAGTCCTGCGGAAATTCCGCAACTGCCGCTTTTACCTTGCCTGTGGCGGCATCCTTTTTCTGCGGCAGGAAGCGAAATTATGTAAATTATTACGTAAATTATTATTAAGCAGAAATTACATTATTTAGTGACTAATCATATAAATTTTGCTATAATTAAGATAAATCGTGTCATTTATATGCAAATATGGGGTTTGATAGTATGAACAATAATATAGAAGTTAAAATTTCATCACTTGAAAGTTTTGCAAATACAGATTTTGATGCATTAATATATGGATTAGACAAACAAATTGACCTTTTGTCAAGTCAAGCAGATAAATGGGACTACCTTGTTGCAGTCGCTTCAGGAATTTTGTGTGGTATGCTTGACATTTTGTGGGTAGGTGATTTTAGCCTTGAAAGCGGAAGAAACTTTTCAAACAATAGGGTTAATGATTTCGTTAAAAAAACAGCTAAAACACTTGGATTCGAGGGGGATGATCTGCCATCAGCAATAAAATTTCTTGAAAAAATGTTTCAGATACCAAGCGATGGTAATACACCCGATTTCGGGGGTGGATTACAACATCACCTTCGTGATTTTGCCCATCATCCAACAGTTATCGGTCTAATTTTTTCTCTATTGACACAATTCACTGAAATGTCATATGGTACAGATGTAAATGGTGTTTTCAAAGTTATTGCTGTCCCTGAGAATAGCAAAATATTTATAGGTAAAGATATTCCCGATAAACTGTTCAAGGGAACAATAATTTGGTTTTTCCACCTTGTCAGCGACATGGCAGGATCAAGTATTACAGCTGGAATTTCTGGTGGAACATGTATACCTGGTCCTATTCTTTCACTTGCTAAAGAACTGTCTGTACTTCCCATTTTTCAAAAAATTAATATTGGAGATAAGAATCTGTCGATTTTTCTTTCTAAAGTATTCAATGGAACTTTGTTTGCTAAATATGACAAAGACGGTAGAATAATAAAAGACACAGTTATTAAATTTGATTTGCGTGGAGAATTAGGAGCAGTAGCAGAATTAGGTAAACAAGCTATACCTATAATTGCAAATGACTGTATAGTACGAACCTTTTATTTTATCAGACGTTTTGCTCTTGCTCTTAAATCTCTGAAATGTTCATCTTTAAAAGATATCGAAGCAAGTAACATAGATTGGGATAATGTTAAACCTTTTAAGAATCCGACTATCGATAGAATGTTGACTATTTCAAGTACAGTTTTTTCAACTATTGATATTGCAGAAGCTGTCATAACGAAAAAATACTTTGTTGCAGTCAATTATGTAGGTGTTGGGCGTTTTGCTGTAGCAATTGGCAATGAAATTTTAAATTATCTTAAAGTACGTGATGTCAGAGTAATAAAAAAGATGTATGAAGATATTCGAAGAAATACTTATACACAAACAGACAACAACATTTACGGCAGGATAGAAAATGATATAGATATTGACAAGTTTGGTTTGACATTAGAACAGACTGAAATTCTATACAATCTTGAAATGTACAAAACAACCAACGATATTTATAAAAATCCCAAGAAATCAGAACTAAAGGACAAGTGGCTTGAAGAGTGGAAGCTTTATATGGAAAATGGTTTCTCAGCGTTTATAGGAAATAAAGATGCTGTTTTGCATTGGTACTCCGAGCAGGAGCTTTATGACGCTATTATTTCAAACTCACCAGAAAAGCCTTGGTTTAGACTTGTTTTATTAGAAGCCATGCTTTTTCAACCGTACTTTCCCCTTTGTACCGAAACAGATAAAAATGGAAAAGAAATCCCAAGTAAAAAATACAAAGAGTTGCAAATGCCTATTATTGGGTACAACAAAAATAATGGAGACATTTTTCTTGATTCTTTCTTTTCAGAAAGATTTTATCAAAAAGGATATGTTTACAGACTTCGTAAATGCTACAACAGAGTAATAAAAGAGCTTAATGAAGTTCTTAAAGGTGCTATTATTTCTGTGTCTATTACCGCAGCAACAGTTATACTTGCAGTTGTTACAGCAGGAGCATTTGCCCCAGCAATTGCAGTAGCTTTGGTAGGCTCCAACTTTGCCGGACTAAGTGGTGCCGCCTTAACAAGTGCTTGTCTTGCCTATTTGGGCGGTGGTGCTATCGCCGCAGGCGGGTTGGGAATGGCTGGTGGCACAATGGCTATAGTAGGGGGCGGTGCAGTTCTTGGACTCGGAGTCGGTGCAGGAATTGGTGGTACTGTTGGGGCTGCTGGTATTATAAAAAAGGAGGACACTATTTTACAATCAGCTAAGCTGATGGTTTCAGTGCGAGAAGTTTTCTTGAATGATGAACACGATCTTGATTATTCCAATACTGTTTACGAACAGTATGTTCAGAATATCACAAATATAGAAAAGGGGCTTGTAGAACTTCGCCTAAAAGCTGATGTTGCTGACAAGGAAGAAAAAAAGCGATTAAACGAACAAATTAAAAACGCAGAAGAATCTGTAAGAACTATGAAAATAGCCATGAAAAGTATGAATAAATTTATTAGTTCATTTGATTTGGGAGAAAGTATTGAATGATACTGCCTGATCTATATCATCGGTGGATACACGGCAATATGCCGCAACACGAAGCTCTCTTTTGACTTCCGATGTTTCAGAATATGCCGATATTTTTCTTACCCTGCTTGGGTCTAGCTCGTCAAGCTGTCTGACAAGTGCCGCCTTCTGCTTTTGCCGTTCTGTTTCAAAGGCTGCTCCGGCAGGTGCCGTACTTGGATTTGCGGCTCTTTTAGATGTGTAACACTGTTGTAGACTTTGAATACAACGGCAATAGCTTTTGCCAAACCTGCTTTTTCTGCGTATATGATTATCAAATAAAAGACTTCCTATCAGGTACTTGAGTCATACTATTTTTTGAAAAGATATGGATTTTGTAAAAGATAAATGCTAAAATGTAAATTATCGCATTTTCTGAAAAATCAGTAAAAAGCAAAAAAGACCGGAATTCCAAAAAGTCGATGTAAAGCCGTTTTTGGAAATTCCGGTCATTGATTTTATTTAATTAGCAGTTAAATGACAAATGAGAAAATTTGTAGTATAGTATATAAAAATAAGTAGGGGGTAACAAGTTATGGAAACGATATGTATTACCATGCCGCAGGAGGAAAAAGACAAACTCTTGCAGATACTTGAAGAAAACAATATGACCATAGATCAGGCTGCTGATGGTTTTTTGCGGTGGCTTATCCGGGATACAAGTGCTGCGCTGGAGTGGGTTGAAATAGACAGTGACAGTTAACAAGGACATTAGACAAAGAAGCCTTATATGGTATTTTCGTAATATGGTCAATGTGAATGTATCAGCATCTCCGCATTTTCAAGCCCATAAATATCTCTACAGCATAAAAACAAAAACTCCGGACAGCTCTATGGCTTTCCGGAGTTTTTTATGGACAAAGAGATGGTTTTTTGCTATAATCGTTTAAGAATGAATTTAAATTATGGAGGCTAATCATGAAAAGAATCATTACTGTTCAACACACCCAATCGGTTCATCATACTAACGGAATGGTAGGTTCTTGGACAGATTGGGAATTGACAGAGACAGGGAAACAGCAAGCAAACAACATAGCCCGTAATTTAAGAAAGGAATTATCAGATAATGGATACATCATATATTCTTCTGATTTAGTGCGTGCGAAACAAACAGCAGAAATTATTGCACAACATTTTGACATAATGCCAATCTTTAAGACGGAATTAAGAGAGAGAAATCTTGGCAGATGTTGTGGACAATCAGTAAAATGGCTAAAAGATAATATAGAATGTCTTGAAAAAACTATTGATGACAAAATGTTTTCAAATGCTGAAAGTCGACGTGATGTTTGGAATAGATTAAAACCTTTCTTCGATATATAATATCAGATGAAAGTGAAAATATCATTATTGTTTCTCATGGTGATTTATTAAGTGTATTTAATATTATGTTCTTAGGTCTTAATCCAGATTTTATGAACAACTGCGAGATATTCGGTCATGCAGGAGGAGTATCACAAATGTATATAA
Organism: uncultured Ruminococcus sp.; assembly: GCA_902763365.1. Taxonomy (GTDB): domain Bacteria; phylum Bacillota; class Clostridia; order Oscillospirales; family Acutalibacteraceae; genus UBA1213. The sequence goes on along the minus strand of CACWRT010000063.1, from coordinate 6,535 downwards.
ATGATGATAAGAAGCGATATATTAAGCGGATAAGTGATCTGTCCTATATGCAGAATAATTCTTGATTTATTAACCGTATGAAATTAATACTATTCCCGGAATGAATAACAGTACGAATATAAGGAACTTAACGGCAAGGATATTTTGATTGATATGAACGTAAGCATACAGCAAGCTTTCAATGTTTGATATGCTCAACTGAGTAAACATAAATAAAAATTGGAGGTAATCGCAAATGACAGAGCTTGAAAAGCTGGATGCAGGACTGCCCTTTGATGTAAATGACCCGGAGGTTGACGCACGAAAGCTCCATGCCGTGATCGGATGTCAGAAATTAGAGCAAATTGATGTCAGAGATCGTGAAGAAAAGGAAAAAGCGATTCGTGAGCTTTTTGGTCAGGTCGGTAAAAATCCGAATGTCCTGCCGGGTTTTCGCTGTGATAACGGACTCAATATCATAGTCGGAGATGAATTTCTGGCAAACTATAATGTCACGATTCTTGATATCAGCAAGGTCATTATGGGAAATAATGTATGGATCGGACCAAATACCCTGATCACAACAATCAATCATCCATTATCCCCGAAGGGCAGACGGCAGCATCTCGGTATTTCAAAGCCGGTAGCAATAGGAAATGATGTCTGGATCAGCGGCAACTGTACGATTCTTCCCGGTGTCAATATCGGTAATAATGTAGTTGTAGCTGCCGGTGCGGTTGTTACTAAGGATGTCCCCGATAACTGTGTTGTGGGCGGTGTTCCGGCGAGAAAGCTCAAGGATATACCTGATGATACAGATGAGTAAATGATATAAAAAGCCCGGACAGTTCACATCGTCCGGGTACAGTATTTTTTCTATGCAGCAAACACAAGCTGTATCAAAATCATATACATTACGGTTCCTGCAACAATGCTGAGGACTGTATTATTTTTCCATAACTTCCCATAACACCTCCGATTACCCAATAGCATTGATTGAATAATGAAACCAGAAAGAAAAAGCTATGCTTATCCACTCCGTCAGGACACTCCCCGTCGCATAAAAGAGAATATGTCTCATCAGTCAGAGCAAAAGCCAGATATGGCTTCTTCCTTCCTGCATCTCTGTACTTGTCTATCATTGAGATGCTGTAAAACAAATGCCGTGCGTTGACCGCGATTGAGATGAGAATAGTATTTATGATACCTGCACCTCCTGCGATAAGCCCTACCCCCACATACTGCAAGGCACCGGCATAAATAAGAACACACATCGCAAGTGCCCCTAAAACACCGTATCCGGCATCACGCAACAATACTCCGAAGCCTATCCCTAAGAGTATATATCCTGCCATAACCGGCAGAGATTTTTTAAACGATTCCCAGATTGTTTTCTTTGTCATACTCTTTCTTTCCTTTATTCGTTAAATATTATTATCTTTTGACAGCAATTTTTTATATGTCAAGTCAATCAAAAAGGCACCCACAGGAGCTGTTATGATGATGGCTATAACCGAAACCGTCAGAACCGTCTGTCCGCATTCAAGCCCCATCGCAAGCGGCAGTCCTCCGATAGCTGCCTGAACCGTTGCCTTCGGAGTATATGCCAGCATACAAAACAGCTTTTCTTTAAAGGAAAGCTTCGTTCCAAGCATACAGACAAATACGCCAGCCACACGGAACAGCAAAGCAGAAAACACAAGTAAAACAGCAAGCAGTCCGGCATTTTTCAAACTGTCTGTTGCAACGGATGCACCGACTAAGACAAATAAAAATATCTCCGCCGGGAGCCAGAGCTTATCAAATATTTCGGATAATGCCTTTGACATTTCGGGACTTTTCCTTTTTATTTCTGTCCCAAATGACATGATGGCAATAAGTCCTGCAAAAGGAATGAAAGCAGACACCCCTTCTCCCCAATTCATCACAAAGCTGACAGCAAATATGATGATGACTTGTACAACTGCCGTCACATTGAATTTTTCAAAAAACCAATATAGAATGATTCCGGAAAGAATGCCTACAGCAATACCTGTCAATATAGAAACAGGTATGTTGACAAAGCTGACCCACGAAACATTCTCTCCCTTAGCAAGCCCTGTAAATGATGTGAACATAACAATGACAAATACATCATCCACAGAAGCTCCTGCCAGAATCATTTGCGGTATGCCTTTCTTTGTTCCGTAGTTTTCGTCAATAAGACGTATCATCCGGGGCACGACCACCGCAGGTGAAACTGCACAGATCACCGCTCCGAGTATCGCTGCATCAAGAACAGACATTCCCAGCAGAGGCGGTGCGAACAAAATCATTCCTATCATTTCAAAGCACGCAGGAACAAAACACATAAGTACAGCAGGTCTGCCCACTTTTTTCAGGTCTTTCAGATCGAGCTTCAATCCTGCACGAATCAGAATGATTATCAGAGCTATGCGGCGTAATTCGGATGAAATATTCAGGATACTCCCATCCAGAATATCAAGCCCATAAGGTCCTGTCAGAATGCCTGCTATGATCATTCCGATCAGTGCAGGAAAACGAATCTTCTTACATATCGTGCCAAATAAAAGTCCCGATAACAAAATAACTGCAATACTAATCAACATAAAAATACCTCCTGAATACGCAGAAAAAGCTGACAATTCCTGCGTCAAAAATCGCAGAAGTCATCAGCTTAAATAAGCGGTTCAGGATGTAAAGCATCCTTGGGAGAACCTCATTCCCGATATTATTGTAAATCAAATCAGCAGTTATGTCAATACATATATCCCAAAAATTCTGCCTGCACTTTACAATATACCATAAGTTATTTATAATGTTATGGGAAAGCGTAAAAGGTATGATCCATGTATCCGTTTTTAGCTCCCTTTCTGCTATTTCAAGTATATGACGCAGAGTTTACGGGAAATACAAATTGTTCGATTGCAGTAGAAAGATCATGAATAAGTATCAAAAATAGCTGAAGCCTATAATAGCCGTGCAGAATCATCTCCTGCACGGCTGACTTATTCTGTAAAACTGACATTTACACCCCGGTTTATTCCTTTAATCGTTAGTAGTAAAACAGTAGTAATGTCTATGTGTAACTGCTAAATTTCGGAACACTACGCCCCAGTTCAGCGGATAGTAAACCTTACCCCCTACTTCTGCCGTGGCAGATGAACATTACTTTTATCATATAAAATTCCTTTCTTAAATTGCTGTAAAATGGCTTTAAAAGCCGCATTACGTGAGGGTGTCGGGGTGATATAGCTGCTTTGACAGAGTGGGGCGATAATTACAATTCTTTGCAAATCGGGGCAAAATGCGGAAGTCGTTAGTAGTAGAATAGTAGTAAAAACTGGGGGATTTTACTACTAAGAGAGTTGGGGGATTTTATAGTGAATCAAAATTCTTATCCGTTCTATACACTATAAAATATTACTGTTATTCTGCTTTCACCCAGTTGCCATTTTCGTCGAGAAGATTGCCCTTGAAATCAACTATGTAAAGCATTGTGTTATAATCAAAAGTTCCTGCATTAACCTTTTTGTTCAGCGGATTTATTGCCGTATAGCGTATTTTCACTTGGCAGGAGTGACTCGGGAGTTCATCGAACTTCATATCTGTTGCGAGCTCACCGGGATGAATCCATCCTGTTTTACCGATACGCACAAGGCTATTATCATTCGGATATATTATATTATGGAATAGCTTTTTTATCGGATCGCTGTCAAGAGTATCTTTATCAACAAATATCTCGGCTCTTACCAATACCTTGTTATTCTGAAAAGAAACAAAATCGAATTGGGCAGTCTTACTGTCAGATGAGGCAAACAGCACCTCCTGACCGGCTACTGTTAAGTCGCTGTTGAAGGGCATCATATACAATGCATCGCTGTCAAGCTGAACCTCAGAAACGGACTTGACATCAGCTTCGTCATTGATCGTTTCAGGGGTAAAGTAAACAATGAATTTGAAAACAGCAGCAGTAATTATCAAGGCAAGCAGAACAGCGCTTATGATACGAAATATGTTTACTGCTTTTTTTCTTCATCAGATACACTAACAAGTTCAGAAGATATAGAACTATGCTCTCCCTGTTCAAATGATAAACAAGGATAGTCTTCAAGCTGTGAAATACTGATCGATTTCTCCTTAGCCAGCGGATGATTTTTATATAAATAAACGTATGCATGACAATCAATCAGTTTATAAAACTACAGATGCTGTTCTTTAAGCATTTTCATAATTGCCTTACGGTTATAATCACTCAAATAAATAATTCCGACCTTACTTTTTAAAGTACCCACATCAGTGATTACTTCTAAGATTTTAGTTTCCCGTAATGCAAACTCAAACCTTAAAGTACCGAAACGCTTTACAGTTTCAACAAATGCCTGTACTGCAAAAGAATAATGCTGCGTAGATACTCCGAATTTATGTTTTATGTTTGTTTTGTCACTATAACGCTGACTTAATATTTCATATTGTTGATAGACCTGTCTTGCATACTGTAAAAAATCTGTTCCTTCAGGAGTAACTGTCATACCTCTGCCTGTTCTTAGAAAAATATTGATCCCTATTTCGGTTTCAAGTGACTTAATGGAGCTTGTCAGAGACGGTTGTGTAATATAAAGCTGTTCCGCTGCCTTATTAATTGAACCTGCTTCCGATACAACAATAGCATAATAGATCTGCTGAAGTGTCAAATTCTGCACCCCCCTTTTATGATTTTAACTATCAGTTTTTTGATATTATTATTGCAAATTATATACATTATAACCGACTTTTATGATATAACGGACGATTTAAACTATAGTCATCTAAATAAAAAACACCGCCCCGCCGTATTAAATTTTCCGGGGAGCGGTCTTCTATTTTACTTTATTGTATCACAATTTTACGGTAAGTTTCAAATCGAAAACGTTCACAAAATAGTTTCTTTCTGCCAAATTCATCAGATATCTTGTAATTATTGATAAATTCATTCAATTCGTCTTCTGATGATACAAGTATTTCAAAGCCGCGTCCGTTTACTAAAGGATAGGTACCAAACCGATATTCCGATAAAGGAATAATTTCCGATATTATTTTACTGCGTATTTTTACTGCTGTATTATCTCTTAATACAATAATATCAAAATTTTCAGGATAGCGGTAACTGTTACCCTCGATCGGTATCTCATCACCTACAGTATATGTGTTTCTGACAGGCTGATATTTCAGTACATTAAGACTGGTCGTATCATAATAAAACTCTTCAAAAATATCTCCTCTTGCCTCCAGATCACCTAATCTGAAAGATGCTCTGTTAGTAAACGATCCTCCTCTTTCACTGAGATTTTCGACCACACCGCAGGCAGAAGTCATATTGCTTACACGATCTATAAGAATAAGCTCTCCCAAGGTTTTATGTGAGGTGAAAACATCTGCAGTAATTGCCTCAGTAAGAACTATTTCGCATAAAGCGATCTCATTTTTATAAAGCGTCTCAGTTTTTAAATGCTCACCGGTATTAACATCAACCGAATAATTAATTTTAGTAATAACACCTGATATAGTTTTTGTTCCGAGCTTAACGATATAATCCTTACCTACAACCAGCGGCTCATCATCCATCCATAAAACAGAAACCGTCAGCTTTTTGTATATGGCTATGTCGGTATCTTTAACCAAAACACAGCCTCGTGATACATCTACTTCCCTGTCAAGAGTTACCTGTTACAGGCTGTCCCTTGAATCACGCCGCCCATTGCTCCTATAACACCTGCCTGCTTACAGGTAGGAACAGCGTCCTTTGGCGGAGGATTTTTGAATACGCATCTGTAACACGGACCTTTTTCCGGAACATATGTCATAAGCTGTCCCTGAAAACGAATAATACCTGCGTGTGAGAACGGTTTTTTCTCCATTACACAAGCGTCATTTATCAGAAATTTAGCCGGAAAATTATCTGTACCATCTATGATAAAATCATAATTTCTGATAAGTTCCCTGATATTTTCACTTGTTACGAATATACGATAGGTATTTACCGTAACATCCGGATTCATCTCCTGCATTGTTTCTTTTGCCGACTGAACTTTTGCCTTTCCGACATCCTTGGTAGCATGAATGATCTGCCTCTGAAGATTTGAAAGATCAACCTCATCGGCATCTGCAATGCCTATTGTTCCTACGCCTGCGGCAGCAAGATACATTGCTGCCGGTGCACCCAGACCGCCTGCACCGATTATCAGCACTTTTGAATTCAGCAGCTTTTTCTGACCTTTTGCACCCACTTTTTTCAGAATGATGTGTCGGGAATATCTTTCGATCTGTTCATTTGTAAAAGCCATTATCTGCCGCCTCCCATGAAATATAGAAATTCCACTGTATCTCCGTCTTTATTCTCATAGAATTGCCCGAACCGGATCCATCCTGTATTTCCGATTCGGGCTGCTCTGAATTTTCTGTTGTTTCGCTGTTATCCTGCGGCTGCTGTTCGATACTGCGAAGAGCTGCCAGCCGTTCCTTCTGCCTTTCAGCCTGTGCAGGATCCTTCCATGCGATATTTCCGTCAAGATTTTTA
>CACWRT010000062.1 GCA_902763365.1 uncultured Ruminococcus sp. | reverse complement strand
CTCGAATTCCTCTGCATACAGCTTCCTCGCCGTCACAACATCGTCACCGGTCAGCTGTTTCAAAAGCCCTTCGTTCAGTCTCAGACCCTCATTCGGCTCCACAGACGTAACAAACCTTGCGCCCTTGAGTCTTGCAATATCGGTATTGACTCCCTGATTTACGCCTTTTACCATCAGCGTTTCGGGCTGGATATTTGACGCATAATCTCCGAATATGAAGCGGATCACATCGAGAAATGTTGTCTTTCCGTTGCGACCTGTACCATAGCAGAAAAATGCGCACTGTTCGTCCGTCAGACCTGTCAGACTATAGCCCACCGCCTTTTGTACATAGCGGATAAGCTCTTTATCTCCACTGAAAATATCATTTATAAAGCGCATCCACAAAGGGCATTCTGCGCCCTCTATGCGGCTTACAGACGTTGTTTTTGTAAAGTAATAGTCCGGACTGCACCGGCTGATTTTGAAGCTTTGCAGGTCAATAACACCGCTCGGAGTATTCAGCAGAAGCTTATGACGGTCAAGCTCATTCGGAGTTACTGACGCATAATGCTGTACCTCTTTTTCAAGGGCTTTTTTTGTGTTATTGCTCCTGCATTTTTTCATATGCTTTTCAAATTCATCTGCCATTTCGGTTCCGTTTTCTGCGTCATATTCCTCATAATGCTTCGCTTCTTTTTTCATAGCGTTCATAGCCTTATCGATAAGCTTCCAGACGTATCCTGTAATGTCGTATACCCATTTATTGCTGTCGTATATCATCCACCTCTTGTCTGTATAATTATATCTTATCCTGTCCCCGAACATATCAAAAAGCCGCTGAGCGTTTCCGGTGTCGTCAAAGGTATAAAATTTCTGAGTTGGCTTACCTGACTTTACAGTGATATAAAAGTCGTTATCGTCAGGCGCGTCAGGCGTATAAACATTTCTGCATTCTGCAATAGCTTTTTGCAGAGTTATCGCTCCGTATGTACTGCCGGACTGTTTTCTGTCCCACTTCTCACGCATAAGTCCGGAGCGTCTGAACACTGAATCCATTTTGTCAAAATCTCTCTGAAACCAAAAGGCAAGCATTGAGCAGAATGACATATCAGCCTCACTCTGACTGCCGTAATGCCCCTGCCAGTTTCCTGCATATAAATCAGAAAATATCATGCCGTTTTTGCTGTTCATTGCGGCGGCAAGAATGTCTGAATCGTTTAAAGGCTTCCTCTCTGACTGAGGAAGCACTCCCCCCGTCACGTCCTGCGCCGTGCCACCCCCCTCAGTGAAGTTTTTTGTCCTGCGCCGTGCCACCCCCCTCAGTGAAGTTTTTTTGCTCTGAACTCTTAGCTCTGAGCTCTGAGCTTTTACTCATATATGCAATCTGAACGCATTCGGCGACTGCGTCACGGTCAGCAAGCTCTTTGTAATTCTCAAATACATTGCCTGTAACCGTAAAATACCGTCCTGTCTGGTACATTTCAAGATCAGTACCCTCGCCCAGTGCATTCACCTGTTTTTTCTTCCATTCGGGGTGAATTTTGCCCTTATAGATGATATGCAGTCCCGTTCCGCTTGGGGAAAGCTCCGTGTAGCTTTTCATGTTGTTGACAATATCAAGTGCAAAACGGTTTACTTCGCCGTTTTCGTCAATAACGTGGTCAAGGTCAATCCCGCAGTAAGGCGGGGCAAATACAAAGCCTATGCCCTCAACAATACCCTCAGTCTGACCAACCTTACAGTGCTTTCCGATGATAGATAAAGCCTGTTTAAAAGTTCCCCATGTTTCAGGATTAGTACTGCTTGCGCCGTAAAGGCTGTGCGGATTTACAGGCAGTTTATTCATTTTTCCGTTTTTCGCCGGAGTTCTCAAAAAGCCGACCCACTGCGGCAGGCTTCTGAGTTCTTCGGGAATGTTGGTGTAATTATTATTCATTCTTATAAAATATCATTCCTCTCTTTTGTAAATTACGTCATTAAAGCAGATCTGCGGGCTGAGAACTACAACGCGAAGAAAGTAAAACGCATTAAGCCCCCGGCGGCTCGCCGGTCAGAACGGCAGATCATCCGCAGGCATATCAATTAAATCCATGTCTTTCCCGGTGGTGACATCAGGATTATTCTGCGGCGGATTATTATTCCCGGTTATATGCTTACAGTCCGGAAACTTCGTTTTATTGCTCCATTTTACTCTCACATTGGTCTGACCGTTCCACTCATCATGTCCCACCGTCACACGAACACATCTGCCTTTCAGATCATGTCCCAGATCGTCAAGTGTTTCGTATGATTTTCCTTTCGGGATACCTGCCGCCTGACTGAGATTCATAAGCTGTTTATAGCTGAAACCGTCAATCTTTTTATCATCCTCTGTCTGTTTCTCAGGTCTGCGCTGCCATATTGCATGGAAAATATTCCTGTTCCGGTATTTCTGCGGAACATCGTTTCGTACTGCCAGTCTGACGGAAAAATACAATGCTCCGCCCGGTGTCGAATTCACAAATGCCGCCAATATTATACATTCATAATCCCCCTCAGGGAGAAGGTTCTCTTCTTCATAGTTTGTTGAAAATGCCATTTTTATTTATCTCCTTTTACAAGTTTTTGCTTCCTCTTTTTTTGAAAGTACTTTCAATAGTCAAGTTAAAAGCTTTATTTTTTTAACCCGAAAAGGTCAAATATGGATTTTTTTATTTTATTACAAGGTATTGAGAAGTAAGCTGCTTGATTTTACTTCAAAAAAATGCCGCAAGTCAGAATAAACACGGTTCTGACACTTGCGGCTTATTTTTTATTAATAATGAAAAACGAATAATACAGAATCTCCCTATCGTCACTATTCATTATTCACTATTTTTCTTTTTAAAGAATAAAGAATAAAAAAAAGAATAAATAATAATACAGAAACGCTCCATACCACTCTTTATTCTTTATTATTTATTCTCTATTCTTTATTATTTGAGCCCCGGCACGTAAGTGACGGGGCGTTTCTGACCCATCGGAGATTCGAACTCCGGACACCTTGATTAAAAGTCAAGTGCTCTGCCAACTGAGCTAATGAGTCATATTAAATTCAAGCAACGAAAAATAATGGCTGGGGTGGCTGGAATCGAACCAGCGATGACGGAGTCAAAGTCCGTTGCCTTAACCATTGGGCGACACCCCAATGTTGCTCCGTTAAAATACGCAGTACATCACATACTGCGTATCAACAGATCTGAGGGTGGGTAATCGGATTCGAACCGACGATCTCCAGTGCCACAAACTGGCGCTTTAACCAGCTAAGCTATACCCACCATACCCGCGCTGAAAGGGACTCGAACCCCTGACCTACTGCTTAGAAGGCAGTTGCTCTATCCAGCTGAGCTATCAGCGCATAAATGGAGCGGGTGATGGGAATCGAACCCACGCAACCAGCTTGGAAGGCTAGTGTTCTACCATTGAACTACACCCGCGGATTTTTTTCTGTTTTGTTTCGCATCTCTCAGCGACGTATATTATATTACCACATCTTTCTTTATTTGTCAAGCGTTTTTCAAAACTTTTTTATATTTTTTTACACTTATTATTTATATGTTTTTTCAGGGTCTGCCCCATCTCCCGACAGAGCAGACCAACTGAATTCACACAATGTATAAATAATTACTTTTTCTTTTTGCGTGATTTTCCTTTTGATTTCGGAGAAGCCTTTTCCGACTTAACAGCCTTTTTATTATCAGCGACGGATTTAGCTGAAACAGCAGGAACAGTTTCCGCCGTTTCCCATACTACTTCATCTTCAACGAAACCGGATTTCTTTTTCTTGTTAATAACTGCGCGCGCGATGAATCCGCTGATAAATACCAATCCCGAAACTACCCATCCTGCCGCTACCTGTGCCCATATGGGATAGCCGCCGTATGATCCGCCCTTTGCTCCGAAAAGATCGATCATATTCCATATGAACAGTCCTATCAGCAATACGGGAGAAATGACCTTGATGGATGAAGCGATCCACCAATAGGGCGCCTGATATTTTTTGGAATTCCTGTTTATCTCATGATGAACCTTTTTCAGATCAAAAAACCATCCTACAGCTATACATTCAAGCACGCCGATAATAATAAGATTTATCTGGTTTGTCCAGTTATCCACAATGTCCAGCCATGCAAGACCTGCTTGTGTCGTGAATATGAGCGAGATAATACCGCATATAGCACAAATCGAAAGTGTTACTGTCTTTGGTTTTAAATGGAACTTATCAGAAACAGCTGCCGACACACCTTCTACTATCGAAAAGGCTGAATCTATTGCCAGAGTTATAAGCATTAAATAGAATATAGCACCAAACACAGCATTTACCCAGCCTATATCAGTAAGATTGACTATTGCCTGCGGATACACAATAAATGCTGTAGCAACACCGCTTGCTGTTATTTTATCCAGCATATTGGTACCGCCCATTGTAGAAAACATTACAATGCCTGACAGCACACTGACAGCCATATCGGATACTGCTATTATAACAGCGTCTGCTGCAATATTTGCATCATCTCCTACATAGGATCCGTAAGCAAACATTATAGCCATCATGATAGAAAGGCTGTAGAATACCTGACCTATAGCATCGACCCACAAGGAAGGATCTTTAAATGCATTAAAATCGGGAATAAACAGTATTGCAAGACCTTTTTCTGCCCCGGGCATCGTACAGCCTTTTACCGCCATAATAAGCAGCAATACAACCGGCGCAAAAACAGTAAACTTCACGACCTTACCCACCGAGCTTGCGCCGTTGCGTATACAATAGAATATCAGTCCCCATGCGATCAATGTACACGGCAGGACTTCTCCCGGAATTGATGAGCCTTCAATATTCCATGTAGTCTGGGTCAGATCAGCAAACAGATTTGAGGCAGCTTCACTTTTGCCTGTCATTCCTGCAAACTGCCATGAATTCGCAAACATAAGTATTACCCATGCAAAAACTACCGAATAATAACATACTATGACAAAAGCATTTGATGTTGCAGCCCATCCTATAGGCTCGAACCTCTTCCCTATTCCGCGCATTGATTCTATCGCGCCCTTGCGCAGCTTTCTCGAGATGGATATCTCCATCATAAGCAGCGGTATACCCATAGCCAGCATAGCGATCAGATATACCACAAGAAATGTTCCGCCGCCGTGTTTAGCGGCAAGTCCCGGAAATCTCCAGGCGTTGCCCAATCCTACCGCTGAACCTATTGCGGCAAGGATGAACGTGAAGCGTGAGCTCCATTGACTTCTTTTTTCCATGACCTGTCTCCTTACTTTCAGGGGATATTATTCAGGATCAGTTAGTAATTAAAAATGTTGGTATTATTCTTGATTTTCTCCCTGTATTTTTACGTCTGCCCCGCGGCACACTATCTTCTATTATACATCATTTATAGTTTTTTTCAATAGTAAACTATATAAATTAATTCGTAAATAATAACGAAAAAGGAACTGTGCGTAAAAGCACAGCCCCTTTTGACAGCGTACTATAGATCAGATATCACTGATCCTCTATATTTCTGATAAGGCTTACCATTTCAAGCGCGCCCATTGCGCAGTCATAGCCCTTATTTCCGGCTTTTGTGCCTGAGCGTTCTATTGCCTGCTCAATATTCTCGGTAGTAACCACGCCGAACATAACAGGTATGTCACTGTTCAGAGATACATTGGCAATACCCTTGGATACCTCGCTGCAAACATAGTCATAATGGCTTGTACTGCCTCTGATGACCGCGCCGAGAGCTATAACAGCGTCATATTTGCCGCTGTTTGCCATTTTTGATGCGATCAGCGGTATCTCAAATGCGCCCGGCACCCATGCTACCTCTATATCATCAGGGCTGACGTTATGGCGGATAAGGCAGTCCTCTGCGCCGCCTAAAAGCTTTGAGGTGATAAACTCATTGAACCTTGACACTACTATGCCTATTCTTACATTTTCGCCCGATATAAAACCTTCATAAACTTTCATTTTAAAGACCTCCCTGCAAATCAGTCCTCTTCATCTGTATCAGGCATATCCCAGTTGTGATATACATTCTGTACATCATCGTTATCCTCAAGCATATCCAGAAGCTTCTGCATTTTTACAGCAGCTTCCTCATCATCTATCTTGGTATATGTTGACGGTATCATTGAAACATCGGCGGATACAAATTCATATCCCTTTTCGCTCAGCGCTTCCATAACTGCGCCGAAATCATCAGGCTCTGTATAGATCTCATAAACATCGTCACTTTCGGAATTGAAATCAGCTGCGCCTGCCTCAAGCGCATCCTCCATTACCTTGTCCTCATCGTTATCTTCCTTTTCGATAACAAGCAGACCCTTCTGGCTGAACATAAAGGACACACATCCCTGTGTTCCTAAATTGCCGCCGAACTTGTCAAAATAATGACGTATATCGCCTGCTGTACGGTTACGGTTATCTGTCAGTGTTTCAACTATAACAGCAATACCGCAGGGACCGTATCCTTCATAAGTAATGTTTTCGTAGTTATCACCGTCTGCGCTGCCGGCTGCCTTTTTGATGATTCTCTCTATATTTTCGTTCGGAACGTTATTAGCCTTCGCCTTTGCTATACACTCACGAAGCTTTGAATTTGATGAAGGATCAGCTCCGCCGCCCTCTCTTACTGCTACTGCAAGCTCTCTTCCTATTTTAGTGAAAACCTTTGCTCTTGCGCCGTCTGTTTTTTCCTTTTTTCTCTTAATTGTACTCCATTTTGAATGTCCTGACATACAATTTATTCCTCCCGTTATATTTGATCTTTCAGTTATCTGCCTTACCGAAGCGGTATATATACACCTCTGCCCCGGTTACATCTTTTCTATTTTAGCACAAAGTATCAATAATATCAAGTCTTTATTATTATTCATGTTTCAGCTATAATAGTAAAAGCAATTGTAAGGAGGATGTTTATGAAAACGGTTGAGATCTTTACCGACGGCGCTTGCAGCGGCAACCCGGGTCCGGGCGGCTGGGGCGCTATACTGCGCTACAACGGCATTGAAAAGGAACTGTCCGGCGGCGAATCGGATACCACTAACAACCGCATGGAAATGATGGCTGTTATAGAAGGATTGAAAGCGCTGAAGCAGCCTTGTCATGTAATTCTGACAAGTGACTCACAATACGTCTGCAACGGCATAAATAAAGGCTGGGCAGCTAAATGGAAAAAGAATAACTGGATCAAATCCGACAAGACCAGGGCAAAAAATCCCGAACTGTGGGATGAGCTTCTTGATCTGCTTGAAATACATGATGTGGAGATCGTCTGGGTACGGGGTCACAACGGTCATCCCGAAAACGAAAGATGTGACCGTCTTGCTGTAGCAGCTGCCGAAAAATACAAATAGTCACCCTTTCCCGTATTTACAATAAGATACAACTAACAGTCTATACAAATCAAAGGTGTTGTATTTGTGCAGACTGCTATTTTTAAATTCAAAACATAGTATTTTACTATGAATTAGATATATTTACTTGAATTTTTACGAAAAAAAGTATAATATAGTATGTGGATTATTCCTATCTGTTTAATATGGAATTATCATAAGATCAATATAAAAGGGTGATAAAATGGATCATAGAGTATATGCGGACAATGCCGCTACAACCAGACTCAGTTCTCGCGCACTGGAGGCTATGATGCCGTATCTGACTGATATTTACGGAAACGCGTCCAGTATCTATACAGAGGGCGCAGCCGCCAGAAGGGCTGTGGATGACGCAAGAAAAACAATTGCAAAGTGTCTTAACGTAAGCAACCCTACAGAAATATACTTCCTCTCCGGCGGAAGCGAGGCCGATAACTGGGCTATAAAGGGCGCTGCCGAAATTTCTAAGAAAAAAGGCAAAACACATATCATATCTACAAAATTTGAGCACCATGCTGTTCTTCATACGCTTGAATATCTTGAAAAGCAGGGATTTGAAGTAACTCTGCTTGATGTTCATGAGGACGGGCTTGTGCGTCCGGAAGAATTTGAAGCTGCCATAAATGACAAAACAGGCTTTGCTACTATAATGTTTGCCAACAATGAAATAGGCACTATACAGCCGATCAAAGAGCTTGCCGCTATAGCAAAAAAGCATGGCATACTTTTCCACACAGACGCAGTTCAGGCTGTTGGTACTGTTCCCGTTGATATAAAGGATCTCGGTGTGGATATGCTTTCCATGTCATCACATAAGTTCCACGGTCCGAAAGGCGTCGGCGCGCTGTACCTCAGAAGAGGTGTACGTCTGCCGAATCTTGTTCACGGCGGCGCACAGGAAAGAGGTTTCCGCGCAGGTACAGAAAACACAGCAGGTATTGTGGGTATGGCAGAGGCGCTTAAAGAGTCCTGTGAGGTCATGTCTGAGCGAAATGAGCGGCTTGTTAAAATCCGTGACAAGATAATAGACTCTCTTCTCACCATCGACCGTTCAAGGATCAACGGCGACAGAGTACACAGACTGCCCGGCAATGTAAATATGTGCTTCCACGGGGTAGAAGGCGAAGCGCTTCTGCTCAGTCTTGACCTCAAGGGAATTGCCGCATCTTCGGGTTCGGCTTGTACTTCGGGTTCGCTTGACCCCAGCCATGTTCTTCTTGCTATAGGACTTCCCCATGAGATAGCGCATGGTTCTGTACGTCTGACCTTCAGCACGGAAACTACCGAGGAAGACGGTGACTATATTATAGAAACTCTCCCCCCTATCGTTGACAAGCTAAGAGCAATGTCACCGCTGTGGGAAAAGATCATAGCAAACGATTGATTCTCTCAATATGAAAGGATGATTATTATGGCATACAGCGAAAAAGTTATGGATCATTTTGCAAACCCGAGAAATGTGGGTGAAATGCCCGATGCAGACGGTATCGGTGAAGTAGGCAACTCCAAATGCGGAGATATTATGAAAATGTATATAAAAGTAAATGATGATGTTATCACAGACGTAAGCTTCAAGACCTTCGGCTGCGGCGCTGCTATTGCAACCAGTTCAATGGCTACCGAACTTGTAAAGGGTCATACGATTCCCGAAGCTTTACAGCTGACAAACAAGGCAGTAATGGAAGCTCTCGACGGACTTCCGCCGGTCAAGGTTCACTGTTCCGTTCTTGCCGAGCAGGCTATCAAGGCCGCTGTCAGTGACTACTATCAGAAAAAGGGTATCGACCCCAAAACTATCGTAGGAGATATACCCGAACCCATAGAGTGTCACCTTGAAGACTGAATCTGATAAAAAAATCCTCCCTGTTCCTTGGTTTATCCGGGAACAGGGAGTTTTTAAATTAATCGGAATTTGGGGATTCATCATTTGCCGGATCAAGAGGTTCAACCTCATCACTGGTCAAAATAATATCACAGCTGCTGAATTTTATAACCTCTATTTCAGGTTCGCTGTAAACCAACTTCATAGATTTCACATCCTTATTATAATTTCGGAGCAATTGAGTTATTATACAGACCGGCAAGGCTTTCATAAGCCAAAAGCTTTGCCGATCATGTAATTACTTAACCGAAGTAAGCTTTCGCAGCATCAGAATAAAGCTTCAAAGCTCTCATAGTATTGCAGAGATCTTCTTTATCCGCATTTTCACCATACTGCTTTACAGCGGAATATGCGTATGACAAAGGTGTACATCTCATACTGCAAATATATTTGTTCTGACCATACTCATCCTTATCCTGTGTATCATAGATACAGAGTGACTTGAAATACATATTTGACAAGTTTGCTGCGGAGTAATCGGGAATTGTAACATAGAATGAAGTATCTGATGTTTTGGTAATGGAAATATCGTCGCTTCCTACCTCAAATTCATATCTGTCAGGATCAGACGCTTCAAAGTAGAACCTTAATGCTGTCTCGGATTTAAGAAGCAGGGAGTAGCCCGTAAATTTCAGATCTTCCGGAAGATTGTTATAATTACAAGAGAACTTATAACTGCTGAGTGTATCAGCTGTTACTGCTGATACGTCTGTAAGTGCGTTTTCATCTATTGTTGAAATCTTGTATCCGAAATATTTCTGAGCATAATTACCGTATGTTTCAATAGCCTTGACAAGTGTTACGAGCTTGGAATCGTAAAGGAATGTATTGTTTTTCACCTGAGTTATATAATCCTGAACACAATACTCATATATATTGTTTTCCACTTCTTCAACCAATCTTGATGTTTGCTTATAAAGTTCAACAGGCGTATCGCTTGTTCCGTCAAACAGCTTAAAGCTTACCTTATCATGGATATTCTTTGCGGCAACAGGATATGTAAACTTATATCCGTTCACCTTATCAAATTCAGCGTCCCCTATCATTACTTTCTTGCTGCCCGAAGGACCGCTCATAAGAACATATGCCTTACTGTTCTCGCTTACAATATCTTCGGGAAGAGTGAGATAATAGTTAAGTCCGATAGTGCCGTCAAGTGTAAGACTCGAACCCTTGATCGTGCATTTATCATATGTTATCTTATCACGTACATATGTAGTGCCGGGATCTGCAGAAAATGCAGCATATTCTCCGCTGCCGGAAAGAATACGATCTCCGCTGCTGCTATGCCAGCCCGTATAGGTATAATTTGCATTTTCAAGCTTCATTCCATCAAGAATACCAACAGTACTATTCTGAATACTGCCGCTGTTGAAAGTAATGGATGTAATATTCTCTGATCCTTCGAATGTATTTCTGAAAGATGAAGAGTTGCTGCTGTTCATTGCCAATGATATAGCAGGCAGTCTCACTGTTTCAAGCGCTGTACATCCCGCAAAAGCAGATTCCATATAAAAGTATTTATATTGGCTTGCGGCATTGCTGAGATCAATTTCCTTCAGCGATGAACAATTCCTGAACATACTGCTCATACTGTGTATATTCTGACTTTTTATGTTTTCGATATTGACGGTTTCCAGGGAAGTACAACCCGCAAAAGTATTATAGAAGTACACATCGTTCTTTGTTATCTCAGGAAGAATAACAGACTTCAGAGCTGTACTGTTTTCAAATACATTGTCATAGGATTCAATATTTGCTCCATCTAAGCAGCTCAGATCAGCAGATTCAAGAGAAGTACATCCGCGGAACATATACTGAATTCCGGTCAGATTTGAACAGTCTATGGAAGTGAGATCAAAGCTTTTAAGCGACGAGCATCCGTCGAAGAAATAATCAAGACTCTTAGGCTGCCAGTCCGAAGGAAGTTTTACGGATGTCAGATTTTTACAATAAACGAACAACTCAGGATTAGTGGTCAATGCAGACATATCAAAAGCACTGAGATCAATACTCTTAATGCTGCTTCTGCTGAACATCCGATTTATTGTATTAGCACTGCCGGTTCTGAACATACTTACATCAATGCTTTCTGTCTTGGTTCCGCAGAACATTTCTGACATATCTTCAACCTTTGAGGTATCAAAGCTGCTTACATCGATGGAAGCTGCGCTGCAATTGTAGAACATCCCAGCCATTGTTGTAACGCTGCTTGTATCAAATTTTCTCAGATCAAGCTCGCTTACCATTGCTTCCGAGAACATCTTTGACATATCTTCTACTTTGCTTGTATCAAATTTATCTCCGAATACTATGCTAAAATGTGACGGTTCTTCATTATCATTATCATAATATGGTGAACTGTTCTTACATCCGTTGAACATTCCCGACATATTTGTGACGTTGGATGTATCAAAGCTGCTGAGATCCAGAACATCCCCCACTATACAGTATTGAAACATATTAGACATATCGGTAACTTCGCTTGTATCTATTTTACCCATAACAAGCTCGATACCGCCGAATGTATCGTAATGTGAAAAGGCAGAACTGCAGTCGCCTGTAAGCTTTACTCCGTCATTCAGAACAATCTTTCTTACATTCGGCTCATAATAATCATGGGGACTTCCCTCCATACAAAGGTCGAAAATCTCAGATATCTCAGCGCCGGAATAAGTTCCGCTTTCCAATGTAAGAGTATAAGTGCTTAAATCGAAGCTGTAAACGATATCTGTCCTTTCGTGGATATATTCTCCGCCTTCGGAAAGAACAGCGTTCTGATCGTCTCCGGAAACTATTTCTCTTGTATTATCCCCCGCCTTAGCCCAGCCGGCATACTGGAATGATTTGTTGGGAAGACCATCATCATAAGCGACTGACCAGTTTTCATTAAGTTTAATAGTATCAAGACGTGAACAGCCGTAAAGCATCCGACCGGTATCTGCATCGTCTGATTTAGTGAAATTGCTCAGATCAAGCGACGTCAAAGACGAACATCCGCTGAACATAGAATAAAAGCTTGTTGCCTGCGCTGTATTGAACGAAGACACATCAACTGATACAAGAGAGGCACAATAGTTGAACATAGAATCAAAGCTTGTTACATTTGATGTATCAAAGCCGGAAAGATCAAGCGTTGTAACGGATGAACAGCCATTGAACATACTGGTCATATTTACAACCGCACTTGTATTGAATGATGAAACATCAATAACAGAGGCAGCGCAGCCGTGGAACATATAGTACATATCATTGACATTGCTTGTATCAAATGAAGTCAGATCAAGGCTCTCAATCTTATCACAATCCTGAAACATATGAGACATACATTCAACCTTGCTTGTATTCCATCCCGTAAAATTGATTGATTTGGCGCTGCATCTTTCAAACATATTTGACATATCAGTAACATTTGAGGTATCAAATCCCGAAAGATCAAGCTCTTCTACGCCAAAATTCAGGAACATATATGACATATCGGTCACTTTTGAAGTATCAAAACCTGAAAAATCAAAATCCCGGACACTATTGCAGGAATAAAACATATGGCTCATGTCGGTTACATTACCTGTTTTAAATTTATCGCCGATTTTTATTTCCCCGAGCCTATAATCACAGTAAAAGAAAGAAGACATATTTGTAACTTCCGACGTATCCACCTGAGAAATATCAATGCTCTTTACACTATACAGATTTCCGAACAAACCCCGGCAGTCACCCTTCAGAATAACTTCTCCGTCGGTAACCACAGATTCAATACTGCTGGTGGAAATATCGTTTCCGTCATCATCAACATCGGGAATTTTCGGGGCGGTGTAGGCACCTGCTTTGATAGTAAGAACTCCGTCAACATAAGAACAAGAAAAACTCTGGCTTTCATCATCCTCTGCCTTCGCAGTAATACCTATCGACACATTGTCTGCAGCATACTGCATAGGAAGAAGTCCTGCCGTAAAGGACAATATCAGTGCCGCTGCCAAAACTTTTTTCATACATCTGCTAAAACTATTTGTCATTGAAGCTTACCTCCATTTATTTTTTATATAAATCACCGCATGAGCAGTGAATATATCCTGTTTCATCTACCGCTTTCTGCATTTTCTATTCTTGCAAGCCTGCGGTACTCCAGCGGAGTACATTTATAGTACTTCTTGAATGCCGCGCCGAATTTCGTCTGACTGTAATATCCGCACATCTGCGCGATATCCCCTACGCTCATCCTTGTTCCTGCAAGCATTTCCGCTGCATTTTTCATCCGCACACGTGTCTGATATTCCTTGAATCCATATCCGTATACATTCTTGAAGTAGTTCTTTATTGTCGTTTCGCTTACTTCATACTTTTCGGCAAAATACTTTACAGTCCATTTCTCGCCGAAGGTATCCGTAAGCTTTTCATGTATATCATCTGCTATCCTCTTCTGTGAACCCGATACATAACGGTTCTTGCTTTTCTTTTCACGCTCCAGGTCTTTGCCCACAGCATAAGCAAGCTCGGCTACCTTTACAATGATAACTTCCCCATCTTCGTTCCCCTGCGAATACTCTATGATCTCGTCAAGAACTCTTGATGTATGATCGGATTCACTTACAAAATACAGAGAATTGATATTTGTCGCATGATCGGGAAGCGACATTCTTTTAACCGATCTCTTTAAGGCGGCAAGTATAGGATAATCCTCCAGAACCTTATCCACCTGCATAATGACTTCTACACCCACATACTCTTCGGCTGTGAACTCAAAAGAACCGTCATTGCCCATGTTATAATCCATCGCAGTTTCACAGGCGGAAAGATGAAATTTTTCGCCGTTTCTGATAAATTCACAGCTGCCTTTCCTGCAGCAGTTGACTCTCAGGTATCTGCCGTCATTACGCTGTTCAAGTCCGTGGTCAGGCACAATTCCATGATCTATATTAAAAACGAACACATTTATATTATTCGACAAATAGTAGCCTATGACCCTGTTTCTATCTCCTTCATTGGGAGATACCATATATTCCGCACGCTTTTTTACAGGGTCAAAATCCAGCCCGATACGTTTAAAATATTCCGATAAACGCTTTTCCATCCTACCAATCCCAATTATAACAAATTAGCATAATTATACCATTTTTATATAAAACGTTCAACCCCGAAAAAGAATTTTTATCCTTTTTGTCACTGTTCTTTTTATACAACTCTTTTAAAAACGCAAAAGTCTTGTCCGATTCATTGACCGGACAAGACTCATAATCTCAATATTATTCATCCGCTTCAAGACTTCCGTGAGGTGAAGCGTGTCTTGATCTTCTGCTTTTCGGTTTACCGCTCTTATCATCCGAATCATGTGAGTAATACTCATAATAATAGTAGTTGGAATATTTGGAATAGGAGCTTGCCTGTTTTGCGTTATAGGAACTGTAGATAGCGCCAAGTATCTTAACGCCGCCTGCTTCAAGGTTCTTCTTAGCCTGAATGACAACGTTCTTATCTGTGAAGTTATGCTTGACAACAAACACAGCGCCATCCATATACTTACCAAGCGCAACGGCATCGGTTACGAGGAATACAGGAGGTGTATCATATATTACATAATCAAACTGTGTTTCAAGCTCGTCAACAAGCTTTTTCATATTCGGACTTGAAAGAAGCTCGGACGGATTCGGAGGAATGGAACCTGCAAGAAGTATACTCATTTTTGTTCCGCTGACCTTGTGAAGCACGCTGGGGATATCGCTCTGACCCTTGAGGACATTTGTCAGACCGAGAGAATTTCTCTTTGAGTCGATATATCTGTGTATAGCAGGCTTTCTGAGGTCGCACTCTACAAGGCATACACTCTTGTTATAACCTGAAAGAGTCAACGCAAGATTTATGGATATATTTGTCTTACCCTCATTTGCAAGTGTAGATGTGATCATAATATTCTTACATTTCTGAGTTGCGCTCAGAAACTCAATATTTGTACACAGCATCTTATATGCCTCAACGTAATTAAACGGTGCGTTAGGATCAGCGATACTGCACAGACTTTTTACAATAGGCTTATTTTTACGTTTAAACATTCTTATTAAACTCCTTTGTATCAACGGAGGGTATTATACCCAGAACCGGTATTTTCAGCATATTCGTAATATCTTCTTCTGTCTTAAAGGTATTATTCGTCATTTCCCTTACAAATATCAGTACCAGCGTCAGAACCAATCCCACAACGCAGCCGAGAAGCGCATTTCTTCCGGAATTAGGGCTTACGGGATTACCGTTATTACTGATCTTCGCCTCTGAAATAACTGCAACCGAGCCGGCTTCCACACGGCTTTGGGAAACAGACGGCGCGACATCCACTACGCACTGGATTATTTCCTTTGCAGCCTCTGCGTTTTCGCTTCTCATTGATACTGTCAGTATCTGCCCCGACTGGGACACGTTTACGGCGCTTCTGAGCTGTTCATAGGACATATTCAGTTTCTTTCTGTTGATCACTTCCTGAAGAACAAGATCCGATCTGATAATGATTGAATACACGTCCGCAAGATCCTCTGCCGCTGTCATTTCTGTACTGTTGACGGTTGTCTGACCTTCGGATAGGTTGTTGACTATTATCATGGCGTTCGCTTCATATTTTTTCGGAAGGAAAAACCTTGAAAAAAGATATGATGCTGCACCGAAAAGGAGTGTTATTACTATTATCAGTGCAAGATTACGTTTAAGCAGCTGTAGGATCGCCCTTAAATCAATTTCCGATTCACGGACGCTCTCTTTTTCTTCCATATTTCCAACTCCTCGAATGATTCTCAATATTTCCGATTAATTATATCATTATTAAGCCTTCTTGTCAATGCACTAAAAATAGATATTAACTGCTTTTTGAGAAAAAATATGGTTATTATATCATACTTCAGGATTGTTCGCGCACAGCTGATACCACTCTGCGAATTTGCTTATCAAAGCTCAGACCAAGCAGTAATTCGGCTTTTTCGATCTGCTTTTCAGTCGGCACAGGGACACCTTCGAGGGGGTACGAAAGCCCCAGCTCCTTCCACTTGATCGTGCCGAGAGTGTGATATGGAAGAATCTCAGTCTTTTCGACAGTTTTTAAAGATCCGATAAATTCCTTCATCTTTTTAAGGTCGTCCTCTTCATCCGTTATTCCCGGCACAAGAACGTGACGTATCCACATTTTTTTACCGTGATCCGAAAGCCACTTTGCCATTGCGAGGATATTGCCGTTATCCACTCCGGTCAGTTCTTTATGCCCATCGGAGTCCATCATTTTAAGGTCAAGTATAAAAAGGTCGGTCACAGCCGCAAGCTTTTCAAATTTTTCAAGCCACTCTTTATCCTCGCAAAAGGGCTGACCTGCCGTATCAACCGCAGTATGGATATTTTCCTTTTTTGCTGCTTCAAATACTGCTGTTACAAAGTCCATCTGCAAAAGAGGTTCTCCGCCGCTGATAGTTATGCCGCCGTTATTTTTCCAGTAGCTTTTATATCTGCGCATATGTTTATATAAAGCTTCTGCTTCCCACAGCTCTCCCTTTTTGTTCCATGTATCGGGATTGTGACAAAATTTGCATCTCATTTTGCATCCCGACAGAAACACAACAAACCTCACACCCGGTCCGTCAACAAGACCAAAGGTTTCGAGCGCATGAACATAGCCCTTGTTTTCTCCTGTACTACTCATGATAATTACCACCTCTGCTGTTTCGCTGCTAAGGGGAGGGTCTTGAGGACTTGTCGCTGCTAACGCAGCGACCAGAGGCTCAGCTTCGTTTCACTACGCATAACTTCCGCCAGCCAATCGCCCTACGGGCTCTTGGGGCGTCACTTATGCCTCCGGACTCCGCAAGCCTTTGAAAAGGCCCCTGCGAAACTTTTGCGCCTTATATTTTGGCTGCTTTTATTCGCCTTCCCCGCTTACTTCCTTGATTTGATGCTACTGCCTTCCATAGGTGTACTAAAGTCTGATGATGAATAAGTGAATTTGTTTTGCAATTCATTATTCATTATTCACTAATTACTGCAAACGCCCTGCCGGAAAGCAGAGCGTAAGAGTTCAGTATTACAGAGATGCGTGGCAGGTTCTGGAAATAACATCCATCTGCTGCTCCTTTGTCAGGTCAATAAACTTAACCGCATATCCTGATACACGGATAGTAAAGTTAGCATACTCTTCTTTTTCGGGATGCTCCATAGCATCAATAAGCTTATCTGTACCGAATACATTTACGTTGAGGTGATGCGCGCCCTGATCAAAGTAGCCGTCCATAACCTGAACAAGATTGTTTATCCTCTCCTGCTGGTCATGACCGAGAGCAGAGGGATTGATCGTCTGGGTATTCGATATACCGTCCAGCGCCCAGTGATACGGCAGCTTCGCAACTGAGTTCAGTGAAGCAAGAAGACCGTTCTTTTCTGCGCCGTAGCTTGGGTTAGCACCAGGCGCAAGAGGCGCTCCGGCTTTTCTTCCGTCAGGCATATCTGCCGTAGCCTTACCGTAAACAACGTTTGATGTGATAGTAAGGATAGACGTTGTAGGCTCGGAATTTCTGTATGTGTGACGTTTCTTTATCTTATCAAGGAAGGTTTTCAGAAGCCATACTGCTATGTCGTCAGCCCTGTCATCATCATTGCCGTAGCGCGGGAAATCTCCCTCAGTGTGGAAGTGGAGTACAACACCATCCGTATCTCTTTCTGTTCTGACTTTAGCGTATTTTATTGCGCTCAGAGAGTCAACAACATGAGAGAAGCCTGCAATACCTGTAGCAAATGTACGGCGTACATCTGTATCAATAAGCGCCATTTCGGCTGCCTCATAGAAATATTTGTCGTGCATATAGTGGATGAGATTGAGGGCGTTCACATATACTCCTGCAAGCCAGTCCATCATTACATCATATTTCTTTATTACCTCATCATAATCAAGATATTCTGAGGTTATAGGTCTGA
Organism: uncultured Ruminococcus sp.; assembly: GCA_902763365.1. Classification (GTDB taxonomy): domain Bacteria; phylum Bacillota; class Clostridia; order Oscillospirales; family Acutalibacteraceae; genus UBA1213. Next base: position 2,137 of record CACWRT010000062.1, on the reverse strand, counting down.
GCATCGGACCTACCTGTTCACGGGTTTTTGCGTCAACACCGCCGTTTATAGCATAAAGCAGACATTTTGCAAGATTGGCTCTTGCGCCGAAGAACTGCATTTCCTTACCTGTCTGAGTTGCCGATACACAGCAGCAGATAGAGTAATCATCACCCCATACAGGCTTCATAACGTCGTCGTTTTCATACTGTACAGAGCTTGTGTTTATAGATATCTTGGAAGCGTATTTCTTAAAGTTATCGGGAAGCGCCGAAGAATACAGAACAGTAAGATTCGGTTCGGGTGAAGGACCCATATTCTCAAGAGTATGGAGAAAACGGAAGTCATTCTTTGTTACCATGGAACGTCCGTCAACACCTATACCTGCAACTTCAAGAGTTGCCCATACGGGATCGCCCGAGAAAAGCTGATTATAGGACGGTATACGCGCAAACTTTACGATCCTGAATTTCATTACAAGATGATCTATAAGCTCCTGAGCTTCCTTTTCGGTAAGTATACCTCTGTCAAGATCTCTCTGGATATATATGTCAAGGAAGGTGGATACACGTCCCACAGACATTGCCGCGCCATTCTGTGTCTTTATAGCAGCAAGATAGCCGAAATACATCCACTGAACTGCTTCTCTTGCATTTTTTGCCGGCTGAGAAATATCAAATCCGTAGATCTTAGCCATTTCCTTCATACCGTTAAGGGCTCTTATCTGCTTTGCAATTTCCTCACGGAGTCTGATGACCTCTTCTGTCATAACACCGTCGCCGCAGTTTGCAAAATCCTTCTTTTTCTGCTCAATAAGATAATCAATACCGTACAATGCAACACGGCGGTAATCGCCTACTATACGTCCTCTGCCGTAGGTATCGGGAAGACCCGTGATTATCCTGTTGTGACGTACAGCCTTCATCTCGGGAGTATATGCGTCAAACACACCCTGATTATGAGTAGTAACATATTCATTGAAAATCTTATGAAGTTCCTGATCGGGCGTGTATCCGTATGTTTCACAAGCCTGCTCAGCCATTTTTATTCCGCCAAAGGGCATGAATGCTCTCTTGAGCGGTTTATCAGTCTGAATACCTACAACTTTTTCAAGCTCCTTGTTATCCTCGTCAATATAACCCGCTCCGTAAGCTGTCAGACCTGATACGACCTTTGTTTCCATATCAAGTACTCCGCCTTTGGCTCTTTCTTCCTTTTGTAATTCCTGAACCTTTGCCCAAAGTTTATTTGTTGCATCTGTAGGACCTTCAAGGAATGATTCGTCACCGTCGTAGGGACGATAGTTTTTCTGGATAAAATCTCTTGTATTGACCTCTTCTTTCCAGATCCTTCCTTCAAAACCTTCCCAGGCTTCTGCATTTTTAATCTCCATTAAGAAAACCCTCCTGTTTTGTCAGTGCATTGCTGCGAGCAATCTGTATTTTCTCACAACACACCTTCTCTTGTTATATTTTTAATATAGAACTCTTTTTGTCTTTTGTCAACCATAAAAGAAACTCTTACTGAATTATCGTTTATATTCAACAATAATATCGGTTAGATAAATTTAACTTATGTGCATTTTAACATTGACAACAATTTAACAATAACAAGATATTGTGTACAGTTTAATGCAGCACAATATAATTTGTGGTTTCCTCTTTTTCAGGAGCAGTTTTTACATAAATTGCATAATAAAAAATATTGACTGCACATCTCCGTACCATATCTTTGGGATCTGATATATTTTAAGCTTTCTCAACTATTATTCCACTCTCTGAGCTGTTTATGATAATTTTTTTATACATCTCACATAAAAAATGTTCGGATGGCGAGCCTGCGGCACTGATGTAAATAATTATGGAAAATTAAGTCTTTCAATAGCTTCAAAAGTGGAACACAAAATAACAGCCGATTTAAAATTAACAACCGCGACTAATAAAGGCGGCAGCGACGTGCCCAGAGCGGAACGTAGTGAAGCGACCCCCGAGTTACGGGATCGGCGGCTCGCCGGGCGACCCCCGCATTACAGGTCCGGCGGCTCGATTAGTGTAAAATTATAGTTGGCAAAAATATTATCAATGGTAAAAAATGAGCTGCTCAAGAAGCCTGATACGCGGGCAGTAAAGCCTGAACGGCGAGTTCAGAGCGGATGCGA
>CACWRT010000061.1 GCA_902763365.1 uncultured Ruminococcus sp. | reverse complement strand
CAATTATAATTTTACACTAACCCAGCGTGACGCTGGACCCTAAACGCGGGTATCGCTCCGCTTCGCATCCGCTCTGAACACACCGCTCAGGCTTTACTGTCCGCGTATCAAGCTTCTTGAACAGCTCTTTTTTTACCATTGATAATATTTTTGCCAATTATAATTTTACACTAACGCAAAAAAGACCGGATCAGCTCTACGCTTAAAGCATTAAGCTCAAAGCACAATGTTTTCACTATTATGATTTGAGCCAATATGTGTTATTTTACCGCCTATTCCAATTTCAACATTCAATAAAGTTCAGTTATCTCTGACCGGGTAATTTTACAATGAAAACCTGAGCCCAGTATTTGTTATATACATTTACCCCCATTTTGACGGCATTCTTGTCGAGGATATATTCTTTATGACCGGTCTTTGAGTGCATCCAATCATACATTACATCATCCGCCGTCTTTTCCCCGAAGGAAATATTCTCGGGAGCATTGTTTGGTGTAATTATAGAATAATCTTTAAGCAGCTTATTGATATCTGTTCCGTCAGGTCTTGTATGGCTGTATTTGGTTTTTAGTTCCTCTGCCCTTACGCCTGCGGCAAATATCAGATCCGTATCAAGAGTAACCGGATTAAGTCCGGCTTTTTTGCGTTCGGCATTTACAATATCACATACCTCCTGTGCAGCAGCCGGTATGTATGTTGTAATTTTGAAATAGCTGTCTGTAACTTTATTATTCACCTTTTTGCGGATAAGATATGTAGTAACTCCGTTATATCTCGGTCTTAAAGTAAGCTTTTTGCTTACCCCGTAGCTGCGGATAAGATTCCACTGACTTGAAGAAGGTACGCGTTCATGTATCTCATACTGCGCATTCTGTGTACTGTCCTTTATGGTATAGCTTGCAGATAGTCCGTACTGAGAATTTATATTTTCTGCTACTTCACTATCACCGACCTTAGTGATTGATGTAACATAACAGGTCTTAGATTTCTCCGTATTTGCCGAATCCATTACAGTTACCCTGATCGAATACTTACCCCTGCCCGTAAGCTTTATAGTACTTGTCTGGTAAGTAGAGTATGGCATCATGGTCTTCCAGTTACCACTGTCGATCTTGTACTCGAATTTATATTTATAGGGCATTGTACCTCCGTCAGCAGCAGCAGTCACCTTGACCGTCGTATCCCTGTCTACAAGAGAAGTAGTATTTATCTCCGCTGTTTTGAGTACAAGTGTCTTATTTGTATTCTTCTTTACAGTAAGATCCTTATATACAAAATTTGTCTTTCCGCTCATATCCTTTACAGCGACCTTAACACGGTAATATCCTGCTGTACTTGGTGTAAACGCCTTTACCGCCGACTTGCTGTAGGCAGAAATACTTTTGAAAGCGGAACCGTTCAAACTATATGAATAATCATACTGATACGGCTGATTTCCTCCGGAAGCATTGCCTGTTATAGTCACCTTTGTGCCTGTGAATACAGATGAAGAAGACAACGTAAAACCGCTCTTCAGAGTCTTGCCCGTATTGTATTTCACCGTAACAGAAAATACTTTATCGTATACTGCCTTACCCAGCTTATCCTTCATTGAACAGTGTATAGTGTAAAAACCCGGTGTATTGAATGTCATAAGAACTGAAGCAGTTGTGGAAAAATCCTTTACAGTATGATCTACACCCTTCTGATCGGTATAATAGTATTTGAACTGATAGGGCTTGGTGCCGTTTATTGCAGCACCTTTGACAGTGATTTTGCCGCCCTTGTTTATTACGGTAGTGCTGACCGTGGATTTATTTGTGGGATTGACATATTTTTCAAGTACGGTTATAGGATCGGATTTATGTGTTACTTCCTTATTTGCAGCGTCCTTGACTCTGACAACGATAATATAGCTGCCCGCCTTCTTTGCCGTCAGAGATGCCGTATTTTTTGTGCTGTAATCCTGCAGCGCTGTCCAATCTCCGTTATTGAACTGATACCAGAATTTATACTTATAGGGCGACTTTCCTCCGTAGGCACTTATCGTGGTTTTTATAGTTGATTCGACATAATCAGAGGATCTGCTTGTGGTTATTGAGAAATTCAGAGCCTGAGCTGCTTCTGTTTTAATTCCAGAAAAAAACTGTATAAACATTGCGGCTAACGCAAATGATATAAATATTGTTAAAAACTTTCTCGTTCTTACAGTTTTCATAAAAACACCTCATTTAGTAATACTACACAAAAGTTTTATAACATCTTTCTTCCGTTTTTATTATAACATATTTTTTATTATCACACAAGAATAAATTTTATTTTATAATATAGAAAAATATTATTAATATTATTTATTTTACTGCAAAAATTTCATCTGTAATATATCTTTCTGCACAAAAACTGTTGCTTAAACAACATTTTTTTATATTAAGGTATGATATAATTTTAACATAGTTTTAATAGTAATTGATATTATAGCTTTACAGCACAGCTTAATAATGGTCTTTTACTGAATAAATATACAACTGGAGGAATCGATTATGAGTACGATAAACAGCAGAAAAGCGGCTATTGTGGGATGCGGCTTTGTAGGTTCGGCATCAGCCTTTGCGCTTATGGAGAGCAGTCTTTTTTCCGAAATGGTTCTTATTGATGCGGATAAGGATAAAGCTCAGGGAGAAGCGCTTGACATAAGTCATGGTCTTCCCTTCTCAAAGCCCATGAATATATATGCAGGTGATTATAGTGATATATCCGATGCTTCCGTGATAATAGTCACAGCAGGCGCAGGACAGAAACCCGGTGAAACACGTCTTGATCTTGTGAAAAAGAATGTTGGCATTTTTAAATCAATAATACCTCAGATCGTAAAATACAATAAAGACGGCATACTTCTTATTGTTGCAAATCCTGTGGACATTCTGACTTATGCTGCCGCAAAGCTCAGCGGATTCCCTAAAGAAAGAGTTTTCGGCTCGGGAACTGTACTTGATACCGCAAGACTCAAGTATCTTTTAGGCGGACATTTAGGTGTTGATAACCGCAGTATACACGCTTTTATTATCGGCGAGCACGGTGACAGTGAAATAGCAGCATGGAGCAGTGCAAACGTTTCGGGTATTCCGCTGAACGATTTCTGTGAAATGAGAGGTCATTTTGATCATCAGAGCTCTATGCAGCGTATTGCAGAGAACGTCAAAAACAGCGCTTATGAAATAATCGAAAAGAAGAAAGCAACTTATTATGGCATCGCTATGTCGGTAAAAAGAATATGTGAAGCCATTGTCAGAGATGAAAAATCGGTTCTGCCTGTTTCCAGTATACAGAATGATAATTACGAAATAAACGATATTGCTTTAAGTATGCCTGCTATCGTGGGCAAAAACGGTGTAGAATGTCTTGTACCGATAAAGCTTAATGATTCCGAAGAGGCAGCGCTGAAAAAATCAGCCGAAACTCTTAAAGCTGTTGTGGATGACGTTCTTTAAAATAATAAAAGTCCCGTATTTCCGGTGTTTTTTCAGAAATACGGGATATTTTTATATTCCCAGCTTTTCAAGCTTTTTATTGAATTTTTTTACCCGGGAGGACATTATCTTTTTTTCCAGCAACGGAGTATATTTTTCAATAATCTTTGTCAGGATAACAAAAACAGCCAACTCTATCAGAAATACGCCTGCAAATATCAGCAGTATCGTAAGGTTCAGCTCCGCAAAACCAAAAAAACCTCTGAAGACAGTCACACCCGTTATCATTCCCGCATTCATAAAAAGGAACAGTGCAGCCCTTATTTTGTTGAATGGACGGGATATTTTAAACAGTATCATCATCGAACCTGCCGTAAGGGACAAAACACTGAGAGTTGTATATTGAAGATCGTCTATACCGAAAAGCTTCTGGGAAATTATACAAAGAATTATTCCCAGCATTATCGTCAGTCCCGCCGGTACAGAGTTTCGCAGGATATTGAAAATAAAAACTCCCCGTATTCTTTCCTTATTCGGTTCAAGAGCAAGTATGAACGAAGGTATGCCGATAGTAAAGGCATTTATCAGGGTATACTGTATCGGACGGAACGGATAATTCGCAGCAACAAAAATAAACAGAACCGCAAGCAAAACGGAGAAGATTGTCTTGACTATAAACAAAGTAGCAGAACGCTGTATATTATTGATATTTCTTCTGCCCTCAAGTACTACCTTGGGCATAGATGCGAAGTTGGAATCAAGCAGAACAAGCTGTGATACATTTCTTGCAGCGTCGCTTCCCTCTGCCATCGCTATACTGCAGTCAGCTTCTTTAAGCGCAAGTACATCGTTCACACCGTCGCCTGTCATTGCTACCGTGTGTCCCTTCTTTTTCAAAGCTATAACAAATTTCTTTTTCTGCGCAGGAGTTACTCTTCCGAATACTGTATATTTATCCATAGCATCTTCAATAAGTTCGTCTGATGTGAGTGTAGTGGCATCCACAAAGTTTTCTGCATTTTTTACTCCGGCACGCTTTGCTACATTTGAAACAGTGATCGGATTATCTCCCGAGATTATTTTTACCTCAACATTCTGGTCGGCAAAATACCTGAGAGTCTGGGGCGCCTGTTCCCTTATTTTATCATTAAGCAGGGCTATTCCTATAACCTCTATGTTTTCCGGCAGTTCCTTGCCGTTGAAATCGTTTTCCGAATGTGCAACGATTATGGCACGATAATCCTTTGAATATTCCTCAAGCTTAGCTTTCAGATCCCGGGGAACCGTCCCCAAAATAAATTCCGCCGCTCCCATTATATATGATCCGTTGCCTTCAAAATGTGCTCCCGACCATTTTTTCTCGGATGAGAAGGGTATTACTTTGTCTGCCTTCATGCTTCCGTTTTTACCGAATCTGTCTTTAAGCGCCATGAATGTTGCATTGGTATCATCAAGCGCAGTCACAAGCTCGGTAAGCGCATCTTCTGTATTTTCTTTTTCTGCATCTCCGAGAGGGATTATGTCGGCTACTTCCATACAGCCTTCTGTTATCGTACCTGTTTTATCAAGACATAAAACATCTACCCTTGCAAGAGTTTCTATACAGTAAAGCTCCTGCACAAGCACCTTATGCTGAGAAAGCCTTATTACTGCCACTGCAAGCACAGTGCTGGTCAGAAGCATAAGTCCCTCGGGAATAATGCTTGTTGTTGAAGCAACAGTTGATACCACGACTTTTTGCAGTCCTTCCGAAACATCACCGAAAAATGTAGGAACCGTCGCAGAAGTATCATCAGCAATATTGAACTGATGAAGGAACTGAAGGCATGAAAGCGGTATAATAATAACTGTCAGTACCCTGACGATCATCCTCAGAGTGATCATGATTTCCGAATTTATCTGTTTTGTATACTTTGCTTCGGCTGATATTTTTGAGGCATAGTTATCTCCCGCAACGTGTTCAACTCTTGCAACACACTTGCCGCTGACAACATAACTGCCCGAAAGTACCATATCTCCCTTACGCTTGACAATGGCGTCCGATTCGCCTGTAAGCAGCGATTCATTTACCTCACATTCTCCCGATACTATTATAGAGTCAACAGGTATCTGATTGCCTTGAGAAAACTCTATAATATCGTCAAGAACTATCTCTTCCGTAAGAATATTCTGTTTTGCTCCGTCACGTATCACAACAGCTTTAGTTGCGGAAACTATTGAAAGCTTTTCAATTGCGCTTTTTGCGCGGAGCTCCTGAACGATACCTATTACGGTATTGAAAAACATAACTCCCAAAAACAGCATATCCTTATACGAGCCTACTACGAAAACGGCTATACCGAGCAAAAGGTTCAGTATATTGAACAGCGTCACGATATTATCATAAAATATACGTTTTACGCTTTTACCCTTTGGCTGGGTATCAATATTATACAGACCATCCTTCTTTCTTTGCTGTGCCTGAGCAGTTGTCAGTCCCTGCGAAGGAGACACAGACAATCGTTTTACTGCGGTTTGTGTTTTATTATTTTTGTTATCTTTATCCATATTTATACTCCACCTGATTTTTCGCTGTATTCCCCTATCATAAACAGTATCCTGCTGCCTGCAAGGGGACTGTCACAGCAGGAGCCGTCGGGGCTGAACCCCCATGTAATCTCCCGCTTACGTCTGAAAAATTCTATAAACTATAATATCCTCTGTATTATAAGCATGGCGGTCACTCCGGGAATACCAAGCACCGCTGCCACAGACAATGAAAGCGGACTTACGGGCATTGATACCGATGTATAGCTTTGCAGCAGATTAATACACAAAAGTACCGCCGGACCTGCCATAAGACTAAAAACAGCCGATCTGAAAGGATGCTCAGAACCCATTATAACCTGAATGACTATAAGAAGAATGAATATCCCGACAGCGCACAAGGGTATTAAATAATTTTCCATAGCTTCCTCCACAAACAGTATTATAATACTTTTATATGCAGTTATAATTCTGTTATGACTATGAGAAGCATTCGGACTTTATTAAATATCTTTATTTTTTTCTTTTTCCGCCGAGATCCTGTAGCATAGGATCATAAGGCTGTCATTGAGATGAACATTCTCGACTATAATATCATCATGATCTATAGACAGATCGTAATGACTGAAATTCCAGTAATACCTTATACCGAGAGAATAAAGCTTATCGGCTATCTCGGGGGCAGCAGTTTTCGGAAGGCACAATATTGCTACGTCTGTTTTGGTTTCAAAACAGAATTTGTCCAGATCATCAAGATCGGAAACGCGCAGTCCCTTTATATTTGTACCCACTTTTTCCTTATCATTATCGAAAATACCGATAAGACGAAAACCTCTTTTTTCAAAAGACATATGCATAGCTACAGCTTTTCCTAAGTTGCCTGCGCCGATAAGTATAGCATTATAGCAGTTATCAAGACCCAGTATATGCCCTATTTCGTTATAAAGGCTTTCTACGGAATAACCGTACCCCTGCTGACCGAACTCGCCGAAGCAGTTCAGATCCTGTCTGATCTGTGACGCTGTAAATCCCATTTTGTCTGACAATTCCCTGGAGGATATCTTAGTGATACCCTTTTCCATCAGTTCACCCAAAAACCTATAGTATCTCGGAAGCCGTTTGATAACAGGGGAAGAAATATTATTATATTTGTTCATTTTAACGCACCTACGATATTGTTAATTAATTATCATAACCTACCTTATAGTTTATCAGCTTTTCCCATAAATGTAAAGAGTTAAATAAAGACAAATATATAAAACATAAAACAATAATCAGACATCAATATAATTCAGGAACATTGTAGGATAACAAGGTAAGTATAAACCAAATGACCAAAAACTGATACTTTGAATGAATAATTTTTTAGTTGACAAAGAATTAAAAATAAAGCATAATATAGGTTGCACGTATGTTGGTTAAATATGCTTCCGATTTGAAAGGAAAGAAATGAATGAATAATAATGGCAGAAAGACGGAAAGAACACAAAAAAGAGATCGTTATCGAAAAAAGAATAAAAACAAACGAGTCAGAGTCGAAGTAATAAGTATTATCGTTCTTCTGCTTTGTCTCAGTGTGGGCGTAATTGCTTTCGCGCAGAAAGCCAATGAAAACCATCAGTCTGATCAATCATCAGCTTCCGGAGTTTCCGAAGAAAAATTACAAAAATCAGAAGAATCACAGGTAAGCGAGGAAATAAGCGAACCGTCAGAAGAACCTGTCAGCTTCAGAACCGAGGCAAAATATACCAAGGCAACAGATCAGCTTTCCGAAAAAGCGAAAAAGAAACTGAACGAGATAATCGAATCCGAATATGTAGTTCTATATGATGCAACCGCTGACAAGATCCTTTACAGCAAAAACGGCAATAAAAAATGTTACCCTGCAAGTACTACAAAAATCCTGACGGCTGTTGTTTCATCAAAATATCTTGACAAGGATGAGATAATTATTGTGGGCGACGAGATCAGAATGATAGGCGAAGACTCAAGCATAGCCTATTTAAGAGAAGGTATGGAAATACCCTATGCCGCGCTTTTAGACGCAATGATGCTTCCCTCGGGAAATGATGCCGCTTACACTGTAGCTGTTGCCTCTGCCAAGAAGTTCAAGGATGACCCGACTCTCGGAAATGAAGAATGTATACAGGTGTTTGCACAGATGATGAATGATGCCGCAAAGGAAATGGGATGCACAGGATCTCACTTTACCTGTCCCGACGGCTTCCATGACGATGACCATTATGTAACCGCAGAAGATATGGTAAAGATCGGCGCTTATGCTGTCACTATTCCTGTTATCATGGACGCCTGCATAAAAACAGAAGCTTCATGGAAAGTAAATGCTCCCGTTCTCCCTTCCGAAGAAGAGGAAGAAGATGAAAACGACAGCGGATATGACGAAGATTATGAAGATGAATACTACGAAGACACAGAAAACAGTACCGAAGATACTATCTCATCCTCCGAAGAACCTGTATCTGTCGCAGATACAGTGACTGAGATGTCAGAAACAGAGCTTTATTGGGTAACTCACAACAGACTTGTTGAAGAAGGCTGCGGACAGTTTTCGGAGTTTGCAACAGGACTTAAAACAGGCTATACCGATGAAGCATGGACCTGTGTTGTTGCTTCTGCAACAATGGACGGACACACAATGATCGCCGCCGTTATGAAATCTACAAGCAACTATCAGAAATTCCGCGAAGCCAACTACTTGTTTGAAGAAGCTTTCAAGCTCTACGACCTGGATTATACTCATAATGACGAATGGGTGGACTGAATCAGCTTTAAGATTAAAGAGCAAAGCTAAAAGCTTGGATTATCGAAATTTCTCCCTAAGATAAGAATTAATATCATATATGGAAAACGCAGAACGCTCTCGTTAAGAGTTACGTTCTGCGTTTATTGTTTTATAGTAAACGATAAATGCGTTTCTCCATACTGTTATCCTGAATGTAAGCGAAGAGCCTTCTATAAAATACTTTGACACTTTGCTGCACGGAATGACAATGTAAATCTGTTAATTTTCCTTTACAATAATACACCGAAAGCTATGCTGATGTTGCCTTCAGAACAAGAGAGAAAATATCTTTAAGCGTTATTTCCTTGACATCTTCTGCTGCTTTTATGGGATACTCGCCTACCGCCTTTCCATTTTCGGTATAATAAATCGCGCCTATCTTATCGCCTTTTTTCACCGGCGCTGTTACATGATCGGGCAGACGTACCGAGTATTTTATATTTTTCTCCTCACCCTTTTTGACTGTAAACCTGTCATTTACAAATGCCGTTGTTTTTACAGTTTTTGTCATACCATTTTCTACGGCAATTTCAGTTACAGCTTCCTCAGGCGTTTTGGGAGAATAAGTCATATATCCTGCAAAACCGTGATCCAGAAGCAATGCCGCATCCTTGAACCGCTGACTTCCGGAGGAACTTCCCAGAACAACCGCTATCAGCCCCAATCCGTTTCTTTCTGCTGTAGCAGTGATACAGCTGCCCGCCTGAGAAGTCGTACCTGTTTTAAGACCCGTAATACCTTGATATGATTTCAGCAGCTTATTTGTATTTACTATCTGAGTCTTTCCTGCCCTCAGTTCATCCATCCAGATACCGCTGTATTCATATATTTTCCTGTGTTTTATAAGCTCTCTGGACATTACTGCCACATCATAGGCGCTTGTAACGTGACCATCTTCGTCCAGACCGTTGCAGTTTTTGAAAACAGTTTCTTTCATACCAAGCTGTTTTGCCTTTTTATTCATCTCTTCCACAAAAGAATCCTCACTGCCGCAGATTAGTTCCGCAAGCGCAACGGCAGCGTCATTTGCACTTGCAACCATTGTTGCTTTTATCATATCATGTACAGTCATCTTCTCTCCCGGCTCCAGCCATATATCCGAACCGCCCATGGACGCTGCGTGTTCCGAAGCCGTCACCATTTCATTGGCAGTGATCTTTCCGCTGTCAAGGGCTTCCATCACGAGTATCATTGTCATGACTTTTGTAATTGACGCACAGGAACGAACCTCATGGGGATTTTTACTGCAAAGCACCTCCCCCGAAGCCTGATCCATCAGAACGGCAGACGGCGCGCTTATCTCATCATCCGATACTGCCGATACAGTAAACTGCATTGCTGCCGTCAGAACTGATAAAACAACTATAATACACAAAAACCTGATCTTACGCACGATCTCTCCCCCTTTAGCTTAATTATAATCAGGCAAAGGGTAAAATATGACAAAAAGCTGCCAACACATAAAGCATTGGCAGCCCTATTATTTGTTTTACCGTCTATTTACATCAGTCAGCGGACGGAGCGCCTACAGGACAGACTTCAGCACAGTTGCCGCAATCAATACATGTATCGGGATTGATCTCATACTTGCTGTCGCCCTCAGAAATAGCCTCTACAGGGCAATCTGCTGCACAAGCACCACAGGAGATGCACTCATCAGAAATTTTGTAAGCCATAAAAAAGCCTCCTTTAAATAAATTACTTTCATATATTATACCACTTTTTACAAAAAAATCAAGCTGTTTCTATTAAAATAATCACTAAATATAACTTGAATTTTTTTATACTGTAAAAATGATGTATAATTCACAATAATCTGAGATATATTAAGCCGCTGCACAAAACAGTGCAGCGGCTCTGTGATTGATGCAACTTATTAAAGTGAAATCACTTTACCATGCTTGCAACCTCAGCTGCAAAATCGTCGCTTCTCTTCTCAAGACCCTCGCCCTTTTCAAAGCGAACGAACTCAGAAATAGCAATCTTGCCGCCGAGCTTTTTAGCTGTCTGAGCAGTATAATCAGAAACGCTTGCCTTATTATCCTTGATGAATGTCTGGAGATTGAGGCAGTTTTCTTCATAGTACTTGCCAACCTTACCCATAACGATCTTTTCAAGAACCTGCTCGGGCTTACCTGCCATCTTGGGATCCTGCTTCATCTGAGCGATCATTATTTCTTTCTCATGATCGAGTACATCAGCAGGAACTTCATCCTTATTAAGATAAGAAGGATTAACAGCTGCTACCTGCATAGCGATATCCTTAGCATACTCTGCAAAGCCTTCCTTATCAGCTACATCTGTATCAAACTTAACAAGAACAGAGATCTTTCCGCCTGCATGGATATAAGCGGAAACTGTACCCTCATAAAGCTTGAAACGACGGATAACGATATTCTCACCGATAGTCTGGATCTTTTCCTGGAGAAGATCAGCAACTGTTACGGATGTACCGGCAGCAGTCTTTGTGAGAAGCTCCTCAACGTCAGCAGGATTCTCAGCCATAACTGTCTCTGCAACTGTCTTTACAAATGCCTGGAACTCAGCGTTCTTAGCAACAAAGTCAGTTTCTGCATTTACCTCAAGAGCGACACCCTTTGTGCTGTCATCGTTTGTGCAGGCAAAAGCAACACCCTCAGCAGCTATTCTTGAAGCCTTCTTGGCAGCCTTAGCAAGACCCTGCTCTCTGAGCACGTCAATTGCCTTTTCCATATCGCCGTCAGCCTCGGTAAGAGCCTTTTTGCAGTCCATCATACCGCAGCCTGTCTTCTGTCTTAATTCCATTACGTCTTTTGCACTAAAAGCCATGATAAATACCTCCGAATTATTATTTTTTATGCACTTCAAAAAATAGCCGCAAAATCAATTGCGGCTATTTTACGGCGTGAGCCGATCATAATTTCACTGACTCATCTTATTATCTATATATACCGCGCAGACTTGATATGCGGTACACATATTACTTCGTCACATGATTACTCTTCAACAGCCTCTTCTTCAGCAGCAGCTGCGCCCATTCTGCCCTCGTTGCCTTCGATGATAGCGTTTGCCATAGCGCCTGAAATAAGCTTAACGGCACGGATAGCGTCATCATTTCCGGGGATCACATAGTCGATCTCATCGGGGTCACAGTTTGTATCTACAATAGCTACGATCGGAATACCGAGCTTCTTAGCTTCTGCCACTGCGATTCTTTCCTTGCGGGGGTCAACGATAAAGAGAGCACCGGGGATCTCTTTCATATCCTTGATACCGCCGAGGAATTTCTCGAGCTTTTCAATTTCAAGGTTCAGCTTGATAACTTCTTTCTTGGGAAGAAGTTCAAATGTACCGTCAGACTCCATTGTACGGAGCTGCTTGAGTCTTTCGATTCTGCGGCGGATAGTTGTGAAGTTTGTGAGCATACCGCCGAGCCATCTTGCGTTTACATAGTAAGCGCCTGCTCTGAGAGCCTCTTCCTTTACGGAATCCTGAGCCTGCTTCTTTGTTCCTACGAACAGAACAGACTTGCCCTCTGTTGAAAGTTCACGAACGAAGTTGTAAGCTTCCTCAAGCTTCTTAACTGTTTTCTGGAGATCGATAATATAGATACCGTTTCTCTCAGTGAAGATGTAAGGAGCCATCTTAGGGTTCCATCTTCTTGTCTGGTGACCGAAATGTACGCCGGCCTCCAGAAGCTGTTTCATTGATACTACTGCCATGGTTTTGTCCTCCTCAGGTTTATTTCCTCCGCAGACCCGTTTATTTCACACAGATACTTCTATGCACCTGACGAATGGTCTGCGTGCGAATTGCGTTAATTATTATAACACATCACATTTAAGAATGCAAGGATTTTTTTATTGTTTTTTACTTTTTATGCCAAAAAGTTTTTCTGTATTGGCTTTTGCGCTTACTGCTATCTCTTCTTCGCTAAGAGGCATATGTTTTGCAAGTTCACCTGCCACATATTTTATATTCTGCGGAACATTTGTTCTGTCAAGTCCCTTTATATTTCTCGGAGTCAGATACGGCGCGTCTGTTTCAAGCAGCAGTCTGTCGGCAGGTATAGCAGATACCGCATCTCTCAGTGCCTGCGCTCTTCTGTCGTCGCATATCCAGCCTGTTATGCCTATATAAAATCCCATTTCAAGATACTTTTCCGCTGTTCTTCTGTCGCCCGTAAAACAGTGGACAACAGATTTTTTACAAATATCGCTGTGATCTCTGAAAATCGCCGCGAAATCCTCCGCTGCTTCACGTTCATGCAGGAACATAGGTTTACCCAGCTTCTCCGCAAGCTCGATATGCTTTTCAAGACAGTTTATCTGGTTTTCCTTTGTCGAAAACATTCTGTCATAATCAAGACCACATTCTCCTACCGCAACTATTTTAGGCTCGTTTCTGATAATATCCTCTATCATACGAAAATCCTTTTCCCTTGCATCATCGGCATTATGGGGATGTATTCCCGCTGTGCCGTAAGAGTTATGATTTTTTACAAACCTGCTGACAAGCTTATCCTCTCTCGGGTCGGATCCTGTCAGAATACAGGTGACTCCTTCTCTTTCGGCATCAGCTATTATCTTTTCGGGATCTTTGAACTGTCTGCAAAACAGGTTCAGCCCTATATCATAAAATTTTGTTTCCATAATTTCCTCTTTTCTACTTCGATAACGCAGATCTATAAAGCTTTCTGTACCTCAGTGCAGTTATCAATTCCTTAGCCGTAACATATAATGGAATTGCAGGTATAACTGTAAGTATAGCCCAGCAGCCAAATAAAGCCGCGTCGATACTATTATTCATTGTGAGATCAATACACCAGCATATGCAGGCAGAAATAAATACACAAGCCATGAAAAATGCAAGCAATTTCCGAGGAAGCTTTACCTGTTTTGGTGAAAAGTCGCGTTTCATTACATAAACGGGGAAAGCACCGCTCAGAAGTCTTTCATTCTGACGTTTTTTTAGTCTGTCAAATTCTTCCTTATTTATTTTCCTGCTGAAACCGCATTTGTCACATACGATATACCGTTCTTTTGTCTGATCTCCTATCATAACATAAAGCAGATACGCCCTGTCGGTTTTCCTGTACAGATAATGATCACAAAGCGAGCCGCAGCGCGTACAGTCAAGCTTTCCTGCCCAGATATCACTGACAACCACTGTTTCTGTACCATTATCTTTTTCAAACAATTCCATTTTTATTTCTCCATAATTTTTCCGCGGAGTATCCAGTTTCGTGCTTCTGTTATCTCGGCATTCTGGAAAGTACCTATAAGCTCTGTAGAAGCATTCAGCTCAACCACGATATTATTCTGTGTCCTTGCATTGAGAACACCTTCTCTTGCCTGTTCTTCCACAAGCACACGGTATTTTTTCCCTACCATGCCTGCACATCGCTCTGCTGCTATCTGTTCCTGTACCTTCAGAAGCTCTGACATCCACCTTGCTTTTTCTTCATGGGGTATGGGATCGGGGAATTTTGCCGCAGGCGTTCCCACTCTAGGAGAGTATATGAACGTGAAAAGTGAAGTAAATTTAACTTCTTTTATCAGCTCTAAAGTTTCGCAGAATTCCTCGTATGTTTCACCGGGGAAGCCTACTATAACATCGCTTGTAATTGAAAGATCGGGTATTCTGCTTTTTGCGTATTCAACAATTTCCATATATTTTTCTTTTGTGTAACGGCGGTTCATCTGTTTTAGCACTCTGTTGCTTCCACACTGGAACGGAAGATGAAGATGATTGCATATTTTATCGTTCTCCGCCATAACATCTATCAGCTGCTTTGAAGCATCCTTAGGATGTGAAGTCATAAAGCGAACCCTGAAATCTCCGTCAATGTCCGCAACACTTTTAAGCAGCTGCGCAAAGCTTGTTTTTTCATCAAGCCCTTTGCCGTAGGAATTTACATTTTGCCCCAAAAGAGTAATATCCTTGAATCCCGAAGCCACCATAGACCTTGCTTCATTCAGAACATCTTCGGGGCGGCGGCTTCTCTCCCGTCCTCTTACGTGAGGAACAATACAGTATGTGCAGAAATTATCGCAGCCGTACATTATGGAAAGCCATCCCTTAAAGCTGCCATCTCTTCTCAGAGGGATTCCTTCATATATCTCACCGTCATCAAAGCCTCTTTCCACAAGACGCCTGCCGCTTGTTACGGCATTATATACAAGCTCGGGGAATTTATGTATGACGTGAGTACCGAACACAAGACCCACATAGGGATAGCTTTTATAAATTTTTTCTGCTATATGCTGCTGTTCCATCATACATCCGCAAAGACCTATCAGAAGTGACGGTTTCTTTTTTTTCAGTGATTTAAGCTGACCCACATTTCCGAAGACCCTGTCCTCTGCATGTTCTCTTACTGCACAGGTGTTAAAGATTATTATATCCGCCTGTTCTTTATCCTCTGTCATTTCACAGCCCATTTTTATAAGCATTCCCTTTAATTTTTCACTGTCGGCAACATTCTGCTGACATCCGTAAGTATGTACAAATGCAAGAGGCTGTCTGTTTCCGTAACGAATATAGAGGATGTCCTTCAGCATATCCGTTATTTCTTCTTGCTTTTTAAGTTCATTTTCGGTTTTTATATCATTCATTTTGATCTCTCCTACAATAGATTATATTCTCTGCTTAACAAACTATCTATCTTAATATACCATAAATCATCATACTATTCAACCAACATTTTTCCAGCCGGCGAGCCGCCGGACCCTAAACGCGGGTATCGCTCCGCTTCGCATCCGCTCTGAACTTGAGGTTCATGCTGTACTGACCGCGTATCAGAGTTCTTGAGCAGCTCATTTTTTACCATTGATAATATTTTTGCCAATTATAATTTTACACTAACGGCGACCGGCGAGCCGCCGGTCCCGTAACGCGGGGTTCGCTCCGCTGCGCATCCGCTCTGAACCTATCGCTGAAACATTTATTTGTCGCGGTTGTCACATTTATTATCGGCTGATACTTTTATATTCTCACCCCATGCAGTTTACTATTCATTCAGACTGTGCCAAAACCTCTTTTTGATACAAAATTAGTGCCGAATAGCCGCATTAATTCACGACTTTGTTTTTTTGATTTTTGACTTTTTG
>CACWRT010000060.1 GCA_902763365.1 uncultured Ruminococcus sp. | reverse complement strand
ATTTTCTTCAGCTGCCTTTTTGTATTCTGCATCGGTTAGTCGCTTCCCACTAAGAATCTCATTAACACTAACATTAAAAAGTTCTCCCAAAGCCAACATTGCATCCGCAGGCGGCAGATAGACTCCCGTTTCCCATCGTGAGACTGTTTTATTTGTCACTCCAATTTTCTCTCCAAGCTGCTCCTGTGTGAGTCCTTGTTCCTTCCGGAGCTTCGCTATAAATTTTCCTATTTGTATCTGATCCATGTGATTAACCTCCTGAGAAAACTATAGCAAAACTTCAATCATTTGTCTTTACCACAAACAGCGAATCTCTGGACATGGACGATATGATGTTTTGACATTCTCTGTCTACTCTTCGCCATGACATCCAAACCACAGCCACAACACCCCGACATCTAAACAGAACACTCAACTCTCCGCAAAAATCGGTTGATATGTTCCCACAGTCGTCAGTGCCACTCATCATGCTGTTCACTGTACTCGCTCATAATGTCCGGCGCAGTGCCTGCGCACTCATTTCACGTATCCGCTACCCTCCGGTCGCTACTCCTCAGCGTAAATTAATTAACTGACCGCGCGGCGAGAAATGAGGACACACTCATTCAGAGCGAGTGTAACGAGCGACTACGCGAATTGACACCGGCGGCACGCCGGCGCTGACATCAATACCACTGTCTCAACATGTGATCGTTAGGCTAAATTTTGCTTAATTTCAACTATTGAAAAATCCTGTATTTTCAATGTCTACAATGCTCTTTGACATCTAATCAGAGGTTTCAACTCATTAGGCTATTTGACTTATTGAACAGCTTTAACATCTCATCTATTTTTCTTTGAACTGTATTTTTTATCCCTGCGATGAGTACCCCTTTCATCAGTCACCACATTACTTCTCTTTGTTCGTTCTTCCTGTACCGATCTGAACTCACTTTCGGTTATAATCGGAGGATGACACTCTTTCATCTGATACAGGTATTCCTGCGTAGCGGAATCCAACAGCGTTACCGTACCCGTATATTTCTCATTTGAAAGCATCGTTTCTATTGCTCTCTTATTCCATTTTTCTTTTCCGGTCGGAGAAGGAATGCCTGCATCCGAAAGTTTTTTGATTATACCTACAACACTTGCTCCATCAAGATACCAACGAAAGATATCTCTTACAACCTTTGCCTGTTCATTATCAATAACAAGCTCACCATCTTTATCTTTTGTATAGCCATACAGCTTTCGTTTGTAAAGACCTGATGTTCCGTTTACAGCTTTCATTGCAAGTCCCATACGGATATTCTGACTTCTGCTTTCGTTTTCAGCCTGAGCCAATGATTCCATAATTGATATCATAAGATGACTGTCAGTTTCGTCCGTATCAATCTTTTCCTGCTCAAAAATAATTCTCACTCCGGCATTCTTAAGCTTGTTTACAGCACTTAAAGTTTATACCATGTCCCTTCCGAATCGACTGATGCTTTTTGTCAGCACAACCGAAATATTATGAGCCTCACACTCCCTGATCAATCTGTCAAACTCCCGACGAGGAGTACTTCCTTTCGCAGATGCAATATCAATAAATACATCTGTCAATCTTCACTGCGTTACATCTGCAACGGCCCTTGTCAAAGCAGATATCTGATTACTAAGACTATATAACTGTGCTTTCTTTGACGTACTGACTCTGCAATAGATACCGACTCTTTTTACTAAAAGTTCATTCTGGGCAGGGATATACCATACTTTTGAAGCCATAATCTTTTCCTCCAACCATTATTTAGCCTAATTATATCAGAATAATTATCAAAAGTATAGCGGTTTTTATTAAAATTAAAGAAAAATACAAGTACAATAAATCTCTATATTAAAGAAATATGCGTTTATTATGCGTTTATAATCACAAACCAATTATTTTTAATTAGGCTATTTCACCTTTGCAATCGGCTGAAATAACAGGATTCTCCATAAGAATACTTTATTTTTTTGTATAGAAGATTATCTGAATAGTTGAATTATAATTGAAATAAAACCTATCCTATGATAGAATAAAAATATAATACGCTTGGAAGTAACATAACAATAATTATAATTCAGGAGGAAAAACAATTGAATTCCTACAACTTTTCAGAGAAAGACTGGAAACTATACAGAAACAAAATAGCCAACTGGCAGGAAGCATATATGGAGAGGCTTTGCAAAGAATATATGGAAATTCTTCGTGCTGATGAAATTGGATCTGAGCGTTTCTGGAAGCTGCACGACAGGATAAAAAAGGACAAAAAATCTCCGGGAGTATTAATAACGAGAAACTCTCGATCAGATATGATAGATAATATTTTGGGCCTTTTGATTTATAGAGTAATAGCAATGGATGACCTTGATGATTTCAGCGAGGAACTCAAAGAACATCTTGTTTTCATCATAAAGAACCATCCGGAGTTTTTCGTTGATAAAAAAGAAAGTGAAGAATAATATGGATAAGATCAGTTTTATTATTACAAAGGATTCTTTTCGTATAGATAATGCAGTTCATAATAATCACAGCGATATAGCAGATGAGTTCTCAACCGCACCCTATCAGACCTTTTACCGTCTTGTTTTTTCGGCACGTCCAGATTATCTTGATGCGGCGGGTAGTTATATATTTCGTTTGGCAGAAACTTTTACTGAGGATCTTGCCGCTGTTTCCGGTATTGAGCTCAGCCGTGAAAAAACGGAACTTATTCCCGATAACGAAACTATCGAAATGCTGCTGGAGGGTGTCCCCTTTGTACTTGGTGCGGAATATGTGACAAAGATCTGGATAAAGCGTCAATACAGACGCTTCCTTGAGGTTTTCAGAAAAGAAATAAAGGAATATCCAGGGAAGGTTTCTCTTTATTTTGCCGAAAAGAATGAAAAACTGCACATTCCGGAAAGAGTCTTCTTTCATCTGGTAGAAAACACTCAGGGAGATTACCCGTTTGCTTTTCTTGCGACTTATGCAACCAAAACTGAAAACGGTGGAGTACGCCATGTTCCGCTGCAATATGCCTTGACGGAATATAACGGAGATAAGAGAAAAATACTCGATCTGCTTTCCTGCCTTAACAAGGCAGCCGAAGTATCGGAGCTGATCGGAAGTTTTATGGAAAGCGGAGAGCTTTTTCATCCTCTCGGACTTTCTTCCGACGAAGCGTACAGCCTGCTAAAGGATATACCCGAGTTGGAGTCAGTTGGCATCCGATGCCGTATACCCAACTGGTGGAAAAAGCGTTATAACAACATTGCTGTTTCAGTAAAAGTGGGTGATGAAAAGCCGAAGCTACTGGGGCTTGATTCGGTACTGAGCATGACGCCGAGCCTTACGGTTGGCGGTGTTCCACTGACCGAGGAAGAAATAATGCAGCTTTTAAATCAGACAGAAGGTCTGTCTTTTATTAAAGGCAGATGGATAGAGGTAAACCACGCACAGCTCAAATCCCTGCTTGATGAATTGAAAAAGCAAAGGGGCAATATTACATTTCTTGAAGCCCTTCGTGCAGAAATATCCGGAACCTCGGATAATGAAGCTGATAACGGTGTTATTATTACCAACGGAAAATGGATGAAGGAATTTCTGAAAACGCTGAGAAGTCCTGATAAGATCAAAAAAGAACCGCTCCCTTCTTCCTTCTGCGGAGAACTTCGCCCCTATCAGAGCAGCGGCAGAAGCTGGCTGCTGCAAATGAATAAGATCGGCTTCGGAGCCTGTCTTGCGGATGATATGGGACTTGGAAAAACCGTACAGATACTTGCCTTTCTGGAAAGTCTGCGAAAGGAAAAGCCTGATGCAAAGGTACTCCTTGTAGTACCTGCATCGCTTCTCGGCAACTGGAAAAAGGAGGGCGCAAAATTTACGCCCGAAATGACTGTTGATATACTTTACGGTAAAAAGGCTGATACTCTTTCCGAACAGTTCAAAGAATCGTCAGCATTTTTTACAATTACCACATACCGTATGGCTTGTACCATTCAAAGCCTTTATGAAAGAGAGTGGGACTGTATTATTCTTGATGAAGCTCAGGCAATAAAAAATCCCCTGACAAAGCAGACAAAACAGCTGAAAACCTTGAAAAGCAGAATGAAGATCGCCCTGACAGGTACGCCTATCGAAAATGATCTGTTCAATCTGTGGTCGATATTCGATTTTCTCAACAAGGGACTGCTCGGTAGTTCAGATGAATTCCGCAAATTCTGCCGCAGCCTCCAGGATCATCCCGAGGGCTATGCAAAGCTCAAAAATATGATAGCACCCTTTATGCTCCGCAGGGTCAAAACAGATAAGAGGATTATTTCCGATCTGCCTGAAAAGCTGGAGCAGCCTGATTACATAGAGCTTTCAAAGAAACAGACCGTCCTTTACAGAAAGCTTCTGGCAGAAACCGAGGATGCTCTTCTTGAAAGTACAGGCATACAAAGAAAGGGACTGATACTTTCCCTTCTGCTTCATCTCAAACAAATATGCAACCATCCCGATCAGTATCTCGGTCAGGATGAATTTGACCCGATGCAAAGCGGCAAATTTGAGATGCTCAGAGAGATATGTCAGACCATTTATGAAAAGCGTGAAAGAGTTCTGGTATTTACCCAGTTCAAAGAAATGACAGGACATCTTGATAAATTCCTTGAACAGATATTTCACTGCAAAGGAGGAGTTATTCACGGAGGTGTCAGCGTAGGCGAACGCTCGGAACTGGTAAACCGTTTCCAGAGTGAGGAGTATATGCCCTACATGGTGCTTTCTGTCCGTGCAGGAGGTACAGGTCTGAATCTTACCAAAGCTAATCATGTCATTCACTTTGACCGCTGGTGGAATCCTTCTGTTGAAAATCAGGCAACAGACAGAGCCTTCCGTATAGGTCAGGACAAGAATGTCATGGTGCATAAATTCATCTGTCAGGGAACGGTTGAAGAAAAAATCGATGCTCTTATCAATTCCAAAAGGGAATTGGCGGAAAATGTGATAGGCTCAGGCGGCGAAAGCTGGATAACGGAAATGAGTAATGACGAGCTTCTGTCTATGCTCAGACTGGAGGTGTAAGCTATGGTAAAGCGTTACTGGGATGAAATGAACTTTCCTCAGCCCACAGACAGGGAACTGAAAGAAAATGCAAAGGCGACCGCCAAAAAAGCTGCAAAAAAAGGAAAGGAGTTGCATCCTGTTGTTATCACCGGACGTCAGATCACCAAAAGCTGGTGGGGAAACGCTTGGTGCAGCAACCTTGAAAGATATGCGGATTTTGACAACAGACTTCCGAGGGGTAAAAGATATGTCAAGACAGGGGCCGTTATTGATCTTGAAATAACAAAGGGAAAAATACTTGCTCGTGTTCAGGGAACAAGAAAAACACCATATAAGGTAGAAATTCGTATCAGTCCGCTTTCCGAGCAGCAGATACAGACCATAACAGACAAATGCGGCAAAAAGGTAGATAACCTGAGCAAACTTGTCAGCGGGGATTTTCCTGAGGAGCTGAAAGAGGTTTTTATCGGTCATGGCGGTCTTTTTCCGAGTCCGAAGGAAATATCCTTTAATTGCAGCTGTCCCGACTGGGCGCTTATGTGCAAGCACGTTGCGGCGGTGCTGTACGGAGTCGGAGCAAGGCTTGATGAAGATCCCCTGTTGTTTTTCACGCTTCGGGGAATAGATACGAATCGTTTTGTGGATGTTGTTATCGCCAACAGAACGGAAATGATGTTAGCAAATGTAAACAAGCCAAGCAAGCGTATCCTTTCAGATACAAGCCTGTCGGATATTTTTGGTGTTATATAAAATGCAGCACAGCCTGCCGATATATTCGGATGGCTGTGCTGTTTACTGTTAAATCACATACACAAAACATATATGTATCTTTATTTAGATAAAACTAATGTAACCTGAATACTTTTTCGTAATTTTAGCCTATTTATTGTGCAATGATTCATAAATGATTATTAGGTTATTATCAATCGTTTCACAGTTATAATCACAATATATTGTGTTTTTATATTAAATAATACTATATGTTGCGTGACATCAATGCCACTGTCTCAACGGGTTGTAGTGTGTCCAAACTTATCTGGGTATCTTCTCCGATAACGGGGAAGTTGAATACGATGCTTTTTATCCGCCGTCCCGTTTCTGATGGTTCGGGCAGAATGAATATATCCCGGACGAATGTTACCATAAGATCACGCTGATCTCTATCATCCAGCACCGGAAAGATTTTTTCAAAATTCACGAGCGCATTGTATATATTCTCAGCCGAGATTGCTTTCTTCTCCGCAAACTCCTTTTTTGTAAGGCAATCTTCGATTTGATCTGTTATTTCGTATAATTCTTCTTCCTTTGTACGGTGTCTTTCCTCAAGACTAGCAAGCTTACTTTCATAATGACGATCATCATAGTCAAGACGGTCAATCTCATTTTCGATTCTCTTTTTCGCCACAAGGCAGTTCCTTTGCTTTTTCCTCCATGTTGCTAATTCTTCCTCGATTGTACTTATGTCCGTAGACACCTTTATCTGAGCTTTGAGCTTTTCAGCAAACTCAGGGTCAGCAACAAGCTTGCTGATGATCTGTATTATTTCTTCATTAAGCTGTTGTTCGTTTATCTGCTTACTGAAGGTGCATGGCGTACCTGTGGCACCGGTCTGATTTTTACAGTAATAGTAGTGATAGGCATTAATAACTTTTCCGTCTTTTTTCTTTATTGACTTATTGCTGTACATTCCCTGATTACAGCAGGGACATTTCAAAAGACCTGACAGAAGATGGATTTTAGTCTGCCCGTTCAGGCTTTTCTGGTGATATTTCTCTTGGTTCTTTTTTCGCTGTTTCTGAGCCTTTTTCCAGAGTTCCTCGCTGATTATAGGATCATGCATTCCCTTATATAGTCCATATTTGTCTGTTTTTATCCTATGATACTTATCTCTCGTGCCTGCAATCTTTTCTATGGGGCGTCTTCCATACGCAATCATGCCGTAATATACCGGATTGTCTATCAATTTAGTAACATAAGAAACGGAAAAAGCATCTGCTTTGCCTCGGGATTTTTTATAGCCCTTTTCGTTTAACCACTTTACTATTGTTGCGAAACCGACTTCTTCATTGACGTATTTGTCGAAGATAAGTCTAACAATTTTTGCTTCCTCTTCGTTTATGACGAGGCTTCCATCTTTTATGCTGTACCCATACGGAGCAGGACCGCCGTTCCATTTTCCCTCTCGTGCTTTCTGTCTCCTGCCTTCCATTGTTTGAGCGGCAATGTTTTCCCTTTCCATTTCTGCTACTGCTGACATGACAGTAAGGACAAGCTTGCCGGCTTCCTTGGAGCTGTCTATGCCATCTTCCACACATATCAGATTTACGCCATGATCTTGCATGATCTGCAACGTATTGAGAACATCGGCAGCACTACGTCCGAAACGCGAAAGCTTGAATACAAGGACAAAAGATACATTATCTTTCTGGTTTTCTATATCATTTATCATTCTTTGAAACTCTGGTCTGCCGCTGATAGATTTGCCTGAGCGTCCTGCATCTTCATATTCACCGGCAATTTCTATATCCATTGATTTCGCATAGGAACGCATACGCTCCTTCTGCGCGTCCAGACTGTATCCTTCCACCTGCATTGCAGTTGACACACGAGTATATATGTACGCTTTTGTTTTTTTCTCTGCCATTTTTATCACCCGTTTCTTTGATATTTTTCTAAGACAGTCACTTCTTTGTCTGCTTGATTCTTAACAGCAATACATCTCTTTGTAAGGATGGTTCTTCCTGATTCAGCCATTCTACAGCCTTATCGTATTCTAAGACAAACCCTTTTCCGAAATAATCAAACTGTTTCTGATGGCTTCCTGAAAACGGTCTCGCAGTCACACGTCTGACATTTTCTTCAAGAGACAGACCCTCCCTGTAGCCCTGACAACCGCAGAGAAGAGAGCGTCCGTTGTCAAATATCGGAGCAGAAATATACTTTCCGCTGTTTCTGTCAGCGATAACTGCAAGATTATTGAAATGCCTGTCCTCGTTCAGCGTAACAAGATCAAGAGTGAATATTCTCTGAAAATACGGGAACAGATCGACAGAAAGCTGTGTCAGAAATACATTCAGCGTATATTCAATGAAATGCTCCATATCTTCATATTCCTCTTTCATAGCCGAAAGCTTACGGCCTGTCAGATACTGATGCAGCCGTTCCAAGGTAATAAGCTCCTGACCGGATATCAGGAAATTATAACTCCTGCATCCGGATTTCCCGTTTATCAGACCTTCTTCATATAAAACATAGCTGTCCTCAGGCAGATCAGAAAAAGTCAGCAGCTTTGAAACTAAATATTCCGCCTTACCCTCGCCGCAGGTATCTATCTTATACCAATATTTGTCCTTGTAATATTTCAGCTGAGTGCCTTCGCTCGTACCGTCAAGCTGACTGATATATTCGTTTCCGAGTGTAACATCAAACATCTTCATCTCTCCTCGGGTTGACGTGCTTCCACCTTAGTATATTCGGCTCGAATTTGAACCACTTAAAATCATTATAGCTCAGACCGAATGTCCGCTTTACAAGCTCCATCGGATCGTATTCCGTCAGACCGAAGCGTTTCAGTATCTCGTCTATATCGCCTCTGCCTCTGTCCCAGCACCTTGTTTCAAAAAGCTCGCTGAGCAAAGCAAGGTCCATACTTTCCATCGGCGGAAAAAACTGCTTCATTTTGTCGTCTGTCAGTCTTTCAATATATGCACGGTTATTTTTGATTTTTACCTTTGCTGTTATTTCATCCTGCCAATATGCAATGATCTCCGTACCGTTCCATTTGCTCTGCGTAAGATCAGTTACATCAATACTGCACCCGAGTTTCTCAGCAATAGTCATAATGGTACTAAGCTGTGGTGTGATAATATGGACTTCAATTCTGCCGATTGTTGACTGCGGCATACCGCAGCGTGCTGCAAGCTCCTTCTGGCTGAGTCCTAACTGTTTCCTTTTTTCTCTGAGCTTTTCCACGATTTTCGCTGTATTATCCATGCTGATCCCTCCTGATAGTATTATAGCAGAAATGCTATTCAAAAGCAAGCTTTTCGGGGGGGAAAAAGCACCAAAGAAAAATTAGTCAAGTATGATTTACCGAATCGTACTTGACTATTTTTCCTGACGGCAATTCTTCTATGCGGAGTTTATTATTATCAGGAATGGGCATTATCATACAGCTTTTTGATTTCCGGCGGCAGGTCGTCAGGTATCATATCGCTGAGTCTGTCCTCGCTGCCGTCCTGCATTGCGGTATCATAGTACCAGCATTTGAATTTCAGCATATCAAGCGTTTTCTGGAGACGGAGCATTTCCTCTTCAACTGCCTTGCGCCTTGCTTCAAACAGCTTTTTGCGTTCGGAATAGGTCGATGCACCCTTGACGCACCACTCCATAAACTGCTTTATCTCTTTTATTTCCAGCCCAGATCTTTTCAGGCATTCAATTACTCTCAAAGCTTCAAGCTCACGCTCGCTGAATTTTCTTATTCCCGATTGTCTTTCCATTCCCGGAAAAAGCCCTTCCTTGTCGTAGTAGCGAAGGGTTGAGACCGGCAGAGAAAACATTTCCGAGACTTGGCCTATGGTATACATAAAAAAATCTCCTTTTTAAAAAATAATCCTTGACCTAAAGTCAAGTTCAGGTGCTATAATGATTATAGCATTAAAAGAGAGGGAAAACAATCTTCTTGGAGGTTTTTCTATGAAAAAATTAGTTGCATTAGTGGTCGTTCTGTTATTGAGCATAACTCTGACCGCCTGCGGCAATGTTCAGAACAAAGCAGAAAGCACAGTACAGCCAGAAACATCATCAAATACAAATTCGGATGGTTCGTCTGTCTTAGAATTCACTATACCATCAGGGGAAGAATCAACTGATGAACAAAAGCCTCAGACCTCGACAGAGGATAATGGGGCATCCGAAGAAACGGAGGAAAAAGCATTGAAAATGACCATCGGCAGCACTCCCATTTCTGTAAAATGGGAAGACAATGAATCAGTCAATGTGCTGAAAGAATTGTGCAGAGATCAGACCTTGACGATATCAATGTCTGTGTACGGCGGCTTTGAACAGGTCGGAGCTATCGGCACAGACCTACCCCATAATGATGTTCAGACAACCACCTCGTCAGGAGATATTGTTCTGTATTCAGGCAACCAGCTGGTTGTATTCTATGGCTCAAATTCATGGGCATACACAAGGCTCGGACACATCACGGATAAGACATCGCAGGAAATTACTGAGCTTCTGAGCGGCGGCAATGTTACGATAACACTTTCAATATCTTAATGCGAAAGGGGCAATTATAAATGAAAACAGCAGAACTCAAATTAACACAGGAATGGGACAAGACCTTCCCGAAAAGCGAAAAGGTCAGCCACAGCAAGGTGACATTCATTAACCGTT
This sequence comes from uncultured Ruminococcus sp., assembly GCA_902763365.1. GTDB lineage: Bacteria > Bacillota > Clostridia > Oscillospirales > Acutalibacteraceae > UBA1213. The sequence continues at coordinate 5,873 of CACWRT010000060.1, read as the reverse complement.
ACGGTATAACCCTTGCGGCTGATATGTATGTTCCGAAAAATGCAGATGGAAAGCTGCCGGCAATAGCAGTATCAGGACCTTTTGGCGCTGTTAAGGAGCAGTGTTCAGGATTGTATGCTCAGACAATGGCGGAGCGCGGATTCCTGACAATAGCCTTTGATCCGTCCTTCACAGGTGAAAGCGGAGGGCAGCCGAGATATATGGCATCTCCAGATATCAACACCGAGGATTTTATGTCGGCGGTGGATTTCCTGTCCGTCAATGAGCTTGTTGATCCGGACAGGATCGGAATTATAGGTATCTGCGGCTGGGGCGGCATGGCGATCAATACGGCGGCTCTCGATACACGCATAAAAGCAACTGTTGCATCCACTATGTACGACATGACAAGAGTTAATGCAAAGGGGTATTTTGATTCCGAGGACAGCGAGCAGGCACGTTATGAGAAAAAAGCGGCTCTCTGTGCTCAGAGGATCACTGATTATAAAGCGGGCGAATACAAGCTTGGCGGCGGTGTGGTCGATCCCTTGCCCGAAGATGCGCCGTTCTTTGTAAAAGACTATTACGACTACTATAAAACAGAGCGAGGGTATCATAAACGATCGCTTAATTCCAACGGCGGCTGGAATGTCATCGGCTGCGAATCCTTTATGAATCAGCCCATCCTGCAATATTCAAACGAGATACGCAGTGCAGTATTGTTGATACACGGCGAAAAGGCTCATTCCTGCTATTTCAGCAGGGACGCTTATGCCAACATGATAAAAGACAGCAAATATACAGACAATAAAGAGCTGTATATCATCCCTGATGCGGTTCATACTGACCTGTATGACGGCGGCGGTAAGGATGCGATCCCCTTCGATAAGCTGGTAGCATTTTTCAATGAATATCTGAAATAAGGAGAGTTTATCATGGCTAAAAAAGTATTGATCGTAAGCACAAGCATCCGTCCGGGAAGCAACTCGGAAATACTCGCTAATGCCTTTGCTGACGGAGCAAGAGCATCAGGAAATGAGGTTGAAGTTGTTTCCCTCAGAGATAAGACCATCGGATTTTGCAGAGGCTGTTTTGCCTGTCAGAAGCTGGGGCACTGCGTGATCAAGGACGATGCAAACGAGATTACGGAAAAGCTGATTAATGCGGAAGTCGTTGTCTGGGCAACACCAATCTATTATTACGAAATGTGCGGTCAGATGAAAACGATGATCGACCGTGCCAATTCTCTATATCCCCGTGATTATCAGTTCAGGGATGTCTATCTGCTCTCCGTTGCCGCAGAGGATGAGAAATATACCGATGAAGGTGCAGTAAAGGGCTTACAGGGCTGGATAGACTGCTTTGACAAAGCCCGTTTTGCCGGAAAGCTATTTGCAGGCGGTTTTACAGAGCCGAAGACGATAGAGGGCAGCGAAAAGCTGAAAGAGGCTTACGAGATGGGGAAAGCGATTCGATAATAAAGAAAAGCTATTAGTCATCAGAATAAAAAAACACGCTCACATCGAGGAAGTCTGAACCTCGCTGTGGGCGTGTTTTATGTATTAACTGAATCTTTCCGGCGGCAGTATAGCTGCTCTTAGAAATCTTCTATCAGTCGATGCTATCGCTATCAACTGAATCACTGTCATCGTCGTCACAAAGGTGATCCCAGTCGATTTTATCCGCATATTTGTTGAACAGGTAGTTCATGAAATCTACGAACTTCTCATAATTGTCTTTGATGTGAATTTCGTTCATTTTAGATACCTCCATAGTAGAGAGGATCTAAATCTACTATAATCTACAATAATATCAGTAATAATCTGATCTCTTTATTTTAGTCTACCTGTCGTCGTTTTCTTAATTATTTATAATTCAACATATTAACAATCTTTTAATTTGCTTTAATAATCTCCAATATTTTTGTAGATTTTTTTCCTCGTCTTGTTGATTAAAGATAAGCTGATCTTACATTACGACGGATAGCTTTAAGCTCTTCCATAAGCCTTTGACGGCTCTCATAAGAGTCATAGGCTTTTACGATATTGCGTAGATCCTTGAGTGCTTTCTTCATTACGAAAAACGCCTTATACACGGATACAACTGTGATATTGCCGTCAACAGAGAGCCTATAGCTATTGGAAATATCACTAGTGTTGTTGAATGCCTTTCTACTTACGGCGACAGAATAGCTGCATTTGCTCATCAGAGCATTAAGATACTTCTCGGTCAGCTCCGGAGGAACTTTCCCGCAGATGACCATGTTGATGGATGAAGCAATGTCTCTTGCTTCTTTCTCGACCATTGTTTTGTTTGCCTGTAGATTGATCATGACTATGAACCTCCTTAAGATTCGAAAGCATTGCCTATATTCGGACCGTTAAACATTTTCCTATCACCTCCCTAAATTATTCGAGTATTTTGAAGAAGCCTTCACAGACACGAATGAATATTTCTCAAAAATACCTCTATATTATATTATGATAGTTTTTTTAAAAAAACTTTCGCAAATTCAAAAAAACTGTTATATACTATCGATCATCACCTTCTTGGACATCTCCATCGATATCAATAGGACGGCAGCTTCATACGATTACTCTTTAAGATATCCAACGTGTCGTTCGAGGTGTCAAGTGGATTACTTGAATCGAAGATAAACTTACGGAATGTGTGGGAGCTCATTGTTACGTTCGGTAGGTCATAACGAGACTGATGATAAACTTACTGACTGTGTGGGAGCTCATTATCAAGTTCGATAGGTCTCTTGAATGCCGTTGACAAACATACAAACAGTGTAAAGGATCATAGCAAGTTCGATAGGTCTGTGATAAAGGCTCTCTGGTATATTCGTCTCGCCACCCCTTACCCTAATTAGCTGGATTTGATTTCAACAAAAATTCTGACGAAAAATCCCGAAACCATGCGGTTTTTTATTTGTATATAATTTCAGATTTCGGAAACTCGCAATTATTTCTTCTCTTATTTTCACTGAAAGCGAATAGTTTTCACCATATTATCTTATTTTAAATTCCCTGTTTCGAACAATCAAAACTTCATAATTAGGTATCCAACCAAGAAAGATCTGCATCCCCAGTTTTATCTTTTGGTTTTCTTATCAGTGCCTCCCAGAGACTTATCATTGATATATCTTTGGGCTTGCCTACCTCAGCAGTGAGTGATTTGGAAGTAAACATCCTTATATCTGCTTCGATCATACTGTAGTTAGATCTTTTTGCTTTCGCAGCTTCAAAATACGGCAAACCTTTTGAATCAACCGCTAAACTCCTTATTTTCTTACACTGCGGTCGGATGTACATTAGAAGCGAATCTACATCATATGCCTCTACTGCGTACAGATGACAGTCTTTTTTGGTTTTGGCACTAAGATATTCTTCAATTTTCCGGACAATTTTATCTGCTGGGTTAGCTAATAAAAGAATGTGATAGTGGGGAGCAACATCTTTTGTTTTCTTTTTTTCCGCCGGTTTATCGCACACATAAATAACAATTTCTACCGAGAAATTATTCTTTCTATTCCTGAAGCGTAATGTATCTATTGTGCTTTCCGCCAGCTCTACCCCTTCCTCAACAGTAGGAAAAAGTCCCTCTTCCGACGATAAGAATAATGCCTTTGTTTTTTCCTCATAATCCATGTCAGTCACCTCATAAATCTATTTATCTTTATTATGTCAGTTGGTTAGTTTTTCTTTTTGAGGTGATGTATAGTCAAGCAACTCTAAAGAGTCTCAAAAGCGTAAGAGTTAGTCATGTTTTCTAGTGCTAATGATAAAAACAACATCGAATCGAGATCATTGCACACAATCGTCGCTTTATATTCTTGTGCAGAATTATCTAAGTGCCATAAAAATTTTTCTAAGACAAGTCGTAATGTGGTATATACTTTCTACCAATCCATTTTTTATCATTTGATGATTGTCCGGAGTATGCCACCAAATGGCCGCATCAAAAAGCAATTTGCAAAAAATCTCACCACGGTGCAAAAAACGGTTATTACCCCCTTTTATAGGTATAATAATGGTAGAGTACTTTTTATTATGATTTTGGAGAAGATTTTATATGATTTATCACTTTTTCCTGATTAAAACGCGCATTACTGCTGTCAGCGGTACATTGATTGACTGTTTCGGACCATTTTATGAATCTGATGATTATAATAATAAATTTCAAATTCTTCGGAATATGAGCCGGACTTGTTTTTACCGGTTAAAGTACTTATCAATTATAGGAAATCACAAATGTGGCATGATGATATATCGTCCATACCATCATGCCCTCTTGTGCAGTGCTCAACTGTTATTCGATTTTTAGTTCGCTTTTGTATTTGTAAAAACTATTCCTAGAAATTCCGAGCAATCGAATGCAGTCCACATCCGAAAGTGTACCGCCGAAGTCCTTTGAATGTTTCAAAATTTCTTGCTTCGCCTTTAAACACTTTTTCGTTATAATCTTTGTTCCCTTTTGTCTCCCGATTTGTTTCCCGTTTCTCTTGGCAGTCTCAATCCCCTCTTTTGTACGCTGATGTAAGTCAGATACTTCCTTTTCTGCTTGGGCAAAAGCAATTATAATCTGCTCTTTTGAAAGTTCCATCAAATATTCGTTAATAGCTTTCAGAATAATATCTGTTTTTGTGCCTGTCATAGCGATATTATGGGATAAAGCTTTCTTGTAAGTTTCAGTATTGATATGCGGCTCTTTCAGGAAAACAAGTTCCACGCCTTTCTCATATAGTTCCTGATACACCTGAAAGCCTGTTTCAGCATTGCGGGACATTCTCGAAACGCTGTCAAAGATGATCGTATCTCCTGCACTGACGATTTTCAAAAGTTGCTCAAAGACTTTTCTACCATCAGTTTTTGTTCCTGTGTAAACCTCCTGTTTTATTATTGCATCCGGGCAGCATTTCAGTATGTTGCGTATCTGCCGTTCAACATTTTGTTTTGGCGTTGATATTCTTGCATATCCATAGATCATGTTTATTTCCTCCTAATGTGTATCGATATAAACGGTCGTTATTATTGGTACATGTTTTTATGCTTTTCAGCATCAGAAAAGATGCTACTTTTGGTACTTTCCTTATATACGTTTAATTTGATACGATTGTGTGTCAAGGTTGTCTCGGGAGACGACAACCTTGACCACACAGGCGAATATTTATGCTGCTGTATTGATATACATACATATCTGCCTGGGCAGATCGTACAACAGGTTATTATATCTCATTGCGACAACAGCCTTGTGGCATCGACCTATATTTTCTTCCTCACTCAACAGTACATTTGCAATTTCACCGTCAAACTTTTGTAAAACAGCTCTTTGAGTTATTAGATCCAGTGCCCATTCTGATTTTTGCGGAAGAAACACCCATATGTACTGGTTGCCTCTTGGGTCAGTAATCGTAACGGTCTCCTCCGAAGGGGATACCATAGTTCCAGCTTCAACGGGGTAGCTATACCCTTGAACTTCCACCATTCCGTTGACACACAGTTTATATAACCCATTTCGAATTTGTTTGATTCGTGCACAATGAATTACCATAGTAATCTCTCCTATATTTATTATTCGCCTTATGTAATGCTCCCGCCATCACAACTAATGCTATTTATATTATGTCGTTTAGCTCATATTAATATTTCATACCATATTTTTGGGCTTGGAGCGGAGAAAATGTTGTAATGCAATATTACAAATGGTAAATTACGATTAGCCGTATCATATCTGACTATTTATTAGGATTTCTATTACTGATTAACCCTATCAAGAAAACTCATAAACTCTAAGGAACCACTGATTTAATCGAAAAATAATTCTAATTCAGAATAATGAATTATAAAAAGTTCGGACTATGGTATAATGAAAACATAATACAAAAGCAT
>CACWRT010000059.1 GCA_902763365.1 uncultured Ruminococcus sp. | reverse complement strand
TGCCTTAATAGGGCACGTTGGGTTCTGTGAGGGGCGTAGACAAAACCTCACATTTGAAATATAGAAATAGAGAGGTGAAGTCGAGACGTCTACTCGACATGATTATGGAAAAGAACGATTTTGCTAAACGATTAGCCGATCTACGCACAGCAAAAGGTGTATCTGCAAGGGATATGAGCCTTTCTTTAGGTCAGAGTGCCGGATATATCAATAACGTTGAAAACGGCGTAAATCTGCCCTCTATGACTGTTTTTTTCTACATCTGCGAGTATCTTGGTATCACTCCGAAAGAGTTTTTTGATACCGATAATGTCAATCCTGAAAAAGCGTCAGAGCTTTATGAAGTAGCTAAACGCTTAAAATCCGAGCAGTTGGAACACCTTATCGCCATAGCAAAAGGCTTACAATGAAACCCAACAGAAAATAAAACAGCAGGAGCATCAGCCTTTGTTATCAAGGTTTGATACTCCTGCTTGTCTTATCTCAGAAACAAGTTGTTAATCTAAAGCCTGTACATAGCAACTTTTTCTAAAAGTTTTTTTCGTTCTTTCCAATCGGGCATTAGTATTGTAAGAAAATCATAAAAGTGTTTTGAATGATTTGGGTGAATAAAATGACAAAACTCATGCATCACCACATATTCGATACAGTTTCTCGGAGCTTCTAAAAGTTGTTTGTTTAATGTAATTATACTTTTTTTTGCTAAGCATGAACCCCACCTTGTTTCCATATTTCGTATTCTTAATGCAGGAAGGGAAACATTATATTTTTTGAAAATAGGAAAGATCTCGTCAACAATTTCGCTAAAGATAATTTTGCACTGTTTATTCATATATCGATCAACAATGCGTTTTTTTCTTTCAGTATCTTCAGGATTTTTTACTTCAAGATAAATATTTATTCCATCAGACGAAATAGAGTCTTTTTTAGCTTGAGATACTTGAAGTCTTAACGATCTTCCCTGTATATAAAATGTTTCTCCGCTTACATATTTTTTGGGTTGAGGCTTATATTCTGCTAATTCATTAAATCTTTTAATTGCATTTGTAATAAACGAGGATTTACTGCGGACAAAACTATCTATTTCTTCAATCGGAACAAGATCATCGGCAGAAACATATACGCTTCCATCGTTTCTTATTCTTAGGTTGAGGTTTTTGACGGATTTACGCTCAAGCTGATAATGAATCGTCTGATCGTCTATAACCAGTTGTCTGCTTATTAAGTTACTCATATCATCAGAACCTCCGCAGGGCAACTGTCTTGACATTTTCGATTATTTTATCAACGATTTCAAAGGGAACAACAATCCCTTTTTCTTTTTCATATTCATAAAATAGATCGTCAATATCCTGAGAGATACGGTCATGTATTGTTTTGTTTGAAGACCAGTCCACCTGACTGTGTCCGGCAATGATGGCTGTAATCCTTTCAGCTATTTCGGCTATAAAATCAGATGTTCCTATATCAATATCAGAATCGCTGAAAATGGCATTCAATACTCCATAAAAGGCTTGTGCATGAACATTATTCTTTATGCGTTCCGGATAGCTCACACTACTTTTTCCTGTCTGATAGTCTTTGAGTATTTCCTGCATTTTTTCATAGTATTGTGCTTCTGAAATAACCTGATTTTTATAAAGCTCGAGGACTTCTTTGATGCGTTTGGAAAAGCTATCATAGTAGGCAGGATTTTCATCTCGTTTTTCACTCAGGCTTTTTGCCATTCTGCTTTGAATGGCATCAGCTTTTGAACGCATAGTTCCGAGTTCTTTCAGTTCCTGCTCAAAAGCATCTCTGTTAAGTATATCAATAGGATTGGTTATTTGCTTAAGTCCGGCAACAGATAAGTGTGTATCAAGCAAATTTTGCATTAACGGTTCATATTCCTTGAAATCTATTGCATCACCGTATCTGATTTTTATACTTCGGCGTGCTTTTGAAAAGAAAACAAATGTTTCCTGATACTTCTTTATTTCATCTTTTGGTAAAGCATTATAGACCTTTTCGGAATTAAGAACAATATTCAGTGAACGTCCGAATGAACAGAGAAGCTGATAAAACTTTTCCCTGATAGTGTTTTCGGCAAGAAATACTTCAACAGCCTCTGAGTCGGTAATATCAGAAATACCATTAAACAACCCTATCAACTGTGAGAAATTATTTCTTATTTCGCCTACTGCCGACATTACATCAACGACCGCTCCTTTCAGATCACCGCTGTCAAACTTTTCAAGACCTGCTCCGCTGTACATATCCATAGCGGTATCTAATTCTTCTATCAGTCCACGATAATCAACGATCAATCCGTAGTCTTTGCCCTCGCACAAACGGTTTGTACGAGCGATAGCCTGAAGCAGTGCGTGTTCTTTAAGCTCTTTGTCGATATACAATACCTGACAGATAGGTGCATCAAAGCCGGTAAGTAATTTACTGCAAACGATCAGAATATCAATCTCACCATCACAGAATTTATTTTTTATCGTTTCTTCGTATTGATCTGCATCTCCGTATAACCTTATCATTTTATTCCAGTAAGCTACAACTAAATCATCTGTTTCTTCGTCTATGTCGTCGAAGCCCTCACGCATATCAGGGGAAGATATGACAACAGCACTGGTAATATCTCCGAATGCTTCAAAGCAATTCTGATATCTTATAGCATCACGCTTATAATTGGTAGCAAGCATCGCTTTGAAACCGGTGCTTTTGAAACCATTAATAAAATGCTCGTTTATGTCGAGTGCAATTCTTTTTATGCGTGCATCAGTTGAAGTCAGCCGGCGTATGCTGCTCCACTTTTTTCTCAGATCTTCCTGCTGTGCTTCTGTTAATTTCTTTGTGGTCTGATTGAACCATAAGTCAATGTTTTCTTCATCGACCTTCTGATCGACAAAACGACCTTCATAGATCAGCGGAACAATAGCTTTATCTTCTACACCGTCTTTGATCGTGTATTTATGAATCAACTTACCGAATTTCACCATCGTGTTCTTTTCGCTTTTCATCAGCGGTGTTCCGGTAAATCCTATATAGCAGGCATTGGGAAATACATTACGCATTTTTGTTGCCATCAGACCATAGTTGGAACGGTGGCTTTCATCTACAAGAACGAAAACATCCTTTGACATGACTTTTGTATTCTGTTTTTCCGCTGCGTTGAATTTATTGATAATACTTGTTATAATATCCGCTTTGGAATCACTCAAAAGCTCCACAAGATGCCGTCCGCTTGTGGCACGAGCCGGATTTAATCTTGTGTGGGCAAAGGTGTTTGCAATTTGTTTATCGAGTTCCTTTCTGTCGGTGACGATTACCACACGGGGGTGACAATCAGTCATTTCCATGAGCAGATATTTTGCAAACATAACCATTGTCAGACTTTTTCCGCTTCCCTGAGTATGCCATATAACACCGCTTTGCCTGTTGCCGTTTTCATCGTTTGTATTTATAGTTTTAATAATTTCTTTTATTGCAAAATACTGCTGATAACGGCATATCTTTTTTATATTGCCGTCAAACAGAACAAAATATCTGATAAGCTCTTTTACACGGCTGAAACTGAACAAAGAAATAATATTGCTGTCCTGCACTGTGGGCAGACGGTCGGAAATAAGCCTTTCCTGCTCGGAGTTCAACCACTTTGTATCTTCTTCTTTCCATACATTCCAGAATTTCTTTGCAGTTGCCGTTGTAGCGTATTTTACTTCATTCTTATTTGTTGCCATAACGATCTGAGCAAATTTATATAGCTGTGGGATATATTCATTTTTCTGATTACGTATCGTCTGTTCAACAGCCTGTTCCACTGAGATTTCCGGCTTTTTACATTCAATAACAGCAAAGGGAATACCATTGATAAATAGTACAAGATCGGGGCGTGCATTGTTGTCCTTGCCCTTGCTTTCAACGGCAAATTCTTCTGTAACATGAAAAACATTGTTGCTGAAATCATCCCAGTCAATGTATCTGAGATTAAAGCTCAGAAGCTTGCCCTCACCGACTGTTTCCGGATAGCTTTTTCCGAGCAGCAGTGCATCATAAATCTTTTCGCTTGTCCTTACAAGTCCGTCGATCAATGGTTCATCAAGGTCTTCAATGGCACGTTCTATATTAGCCGATGAAAACTCATTTTCTGTTCCGGCATAAGTATATCTGTTGAGTCTGCGCAATTGTCCCCGAAGAACATCTTTCAGCAGGACATGATAACCGTCGCCGCGCTGTTTCTGGCAGTTTTCCGGCGAGATATAGGTATAGCCCATAGCCTGCAGCAATTCAAGAGCAGGTTTCTGGCTTATATTTTTTTCGGAATATGCGTTTTTATCCATGAGGAAACTCCTTTCTGATTAATATAAAAAAGCAGGAACAGCGGGGCGGAGATACCGCCTCGCTTTTGCTTTGTTATTGTTGCTTTTTTATTTCTTCATTTATGATTTGCTCTTCCGTTTTAGTGGTCAACGATTTATCTGTTTCGTTGTACCATACATAAGTAGTTTTATTTGGAGTATGAGAAGATACATATTTAAAGAATTTATCTACAGCGTATTCATACTTATCTTGGTCTGTATCTACAGGAAGAACCAAATGAGTATTTCCGATATCAAAGTGAATATTTGTGGGAGTATCTACAGTCTTACCGTTATATCTTTTATGAGTTTTGTGATTGTGAAACTTGTTATATGCAAATCTTGTAATCGTTTTGAATAAATCCCATGCAGCACTTGCTGTAAAACCAAATAAAAATGATTCTGAAGTGACAAATTGAATAACAGGCATAAAGAAATCAATTGAAGCACAGGTCATAATTGATCTCTGTTGAGAATCAAAATGAACATTTCTTTCAGTTAATTCCGTTTGTAACTCCAAGATATCTGTGTTTTCAAGGGTATCTCTTTCGTAGATTAGTTCAATTTTCTGTCCTTGATTATTCATAATTTATCCTCACAATTCCCGTCAGTAAAAGCTGCTGCAGGGCTTTTTTCTTTTTCTTTTCTTCTTCACACTTACGCTGATGAAGGGTGATAATGGTGTCGAGTTCATCAAGAAATCTGCCAATTCTTCTCTGCTCTTGAATAGAAGGAATAAGAATTGACTCAGCTAAAAAATCATCGGCGACTAAATTTGTCATCATCGTAGAAGCCTTAGTGCAGCGTGTCATGATTCTTCCCATAATTCCTTCGTTGTTAATCAGATACTTCCAAAAAAGTAAGTCATATTCTGCAATAGGTCGGAAAACGTCGAAAACATGGGAAACTATACCGTCACCAATAGTATTTTCAACAAATCTTCCATGTGCAAAGTGCTTGCTTTTATTGCCCTCAAAAGCAATATCGCCCAATCGCATAATGTTGTATGTCCTCATATAATCATCATCTGATTGCTTGACATCACTCTTAAAATACATATTAGCAACAGATATTATTTTATCAGCTCCGAAGCTCAGATCATTTTTCTCCGTGACCTTTTCATATTGCTCACCCAACTTACGCTGTTCCCAAGCGTCAGTAAAACCCTTGAAACGTATTTCTGGATATTCTTCTCCGCCTTTTGGAAACATATTTTGAAGATAATACTTTTTCATACGCTTTAGCTGTTCGAGTTTTCTTTCACACAATTCTATTATTCTGTCTTGTGCTGAAAGGATATTTGCAATTCTTTTTCTCTCCGCTAACGGAGGCAAGGGCAGAGAGAATTTTAAGAAATCCGAAAAATGCACTCTCTGTTTTTCAACGAGTGAGCCAGTAGAAACTCTGTTGTAATAGGTTATCATCGCACCGCAAGTCAGAAAGTTATCCATAAATGTCAAGTCACCCGGGTGTACCGTAGTGAAAATATCATAGTAACCTGATACAGCAACAGGTATTTCACCTTTATGTCTTGCGACTGCACCGAAACGAATATTCATAGGATTATAAGCAAAGTCATTCGGTCGAACGATTTTATATGAGTTTTCTTTCTTTACAAGGTGGCTTCTATCATATCGCTCAGTTTTCGCGGTAATACCATCTTCTATGGTAAGACTATACAATGGATATTTCTCTAAATCATCAGTATATTCGCTTGTGCTTGTAAATAGCTCAGAAAAATTGATTTCTTCCCAGTCTTCAGGTACAATGCCGAGCTTACCTTTTTTATATCCTTCCGGTATTTTGCCAGCTCGGATTAGGGCGAGGCGGGTTTTGATTACATTATTCATAATTATCACCCATTATTATCCAGTGGTGTAGACATAAGCTTTACAATTTTACCAGCGTGTTTTCTACAAGAAAAAAAGTAAACAACGGAAATAATTAATAACGGTATAGATAGTATTTTTACGTTACTAAATAAAGCCAGTATAGTCAGTAAAAAAAATAGTGTAATACCTGTTCGTGAAAGAGCATATTCCTGAGATAGTGTCTCCATGATAGGATATTGCTTTTTCTTTTTGTTAAAAAGTTCATAATCATTATTAAATGGGATGAGTTTGATCTTTTTTAATATTGGTTCAAACATAATTGAACCAATACGATTGATTATTAAACCAATTTCATACGCAACAGCAAATACAAAAACGGTAATTACAAATTCGGGCCATGTTCCTACGCTTTTTATAATGTCATTATTCAAGTAATTCACAACATTCTCCCAAAAAAGCAATACGCACCCTCCTAAGAATACCAGTCCAGTAAGAAACATGTTTAAAAGATTATATAAGGGCAATTTGATTTCCATTTTTTAACCTCCTCAAAAAAATATTATCCATTTTCTGTTTTATGTGGTGTAAAGAAACCAAGACAAGTTCCCAAGGAACTGTTTTTGGTTTCTGGATCACTAAGAAACGATGTATCGTAACTATAGTTTGTGTTTGATACATATACATTAACTTTGTCTGTAAGACTTTCAAAGATGATATCACCTGCACTATTTTGCTTAATTGTGTTGTATCCAGAATAATAATTTAAATCTTTAGAAGGAGCTTCTCCGATAACTATAATTTGAGGATTTAACTTTTTTAAAACATCTTCAGGAACCTTGCCAGAATCCCTTCCATGATGAGGAGCAAATAATATATCGATTTCGGGCCAGCTAATGTTATCTTTTATTTTTTCTACAAAGTCATGTTCTATATCTCCCATCCACATTACAACTACGCCGTCATTAACAGAATAAGTAAAAATAGGAGAAATATTATTAAAAGCCTCTCCATTAGCAGCAAGGTCTAATGCTTTTTTGTATTCATCGTTAGATGTTTCGGGCCATAGAAAATTAATACCAGATGATCCATAGTTGCGACCATCATTTTCATCATTATCGTTCATCCACATTCTACGACATCCTTTATAAACATAATAGTGATTTTTGCCATCACGTAAGGTGCAATAATGCTTAAAATCTTCTGTCTCATCTTTTTTGATTGCTTTGTTTTTAACACAATAGAAATTCAGTATTTCAATCTTTTCATCAAGTTTTTTTAAGCCGTGCAGGTGGTCTTCGTCAGGATGTGTTGATATTACTCTTGTGATATCTTTTCCTTTTCTTTCGCTTTCTATTTCGCTTAAAATTTGTTCACTGTTTTCATCATCAATTTTACAATCAATAATAGTAAAATTGCTACTGCCGTGCTTTATGTAAAACATATCTCCATTACCAACAGAAAAAGATTTAATAATACTCATATTTTCCTCCTTAAATTCCCAATTCTTTCAAATACTCCGCCATCTGTGCCTGAACCTGAGCAAGCTCTGCTTCAATATTGGCAATGTTCTGCTGAACTTCTTCAATATCCACAAGTTCTTCTTCCTCAAAGGTATTGACATAACGGGGAATGTTCAGATTATAGTTGTTGTTTTCGATTTCCTCACGGGATGCAAGGCAGCTGTATTTATCAACATTTTCACGGGCTTCGTATGTATCAACGATACGCTTGATATCTTCATCACGCAGAATATTCTGATTTTTGCCCTTCTGATAGTTGCCCTCGCCGGAAGCGTCAATAAACAGAACATCCGTTCTTGTACGACCTTTTTTGAACACTAATATGCAGGCAGGAATACCGGTACCATAAAACAGATTAGCCGGCAAACCGATAACTGCATCAAGAAGATTAAGTTCAATAAGCTTCTGACGAATTCTGCCTTCGCTTGCTCCTCTGAACAGTACACCGTGAGGAAGAACAACCGCCATACGACCATTTCTTGCATCAAGGCAGTGCAGCATATGGAGAACAAAGGCATAGTCACCTTTCGATGACGGCGGTACACCTAATTCAAAGCGTTTCCAGACATCAAGAGAAGCTGACATTTTTTCTTTCTTTGCTTTTTTGTCAGTAGAAACATTGGATAAAAAACCGCTGTCCCATTTATCAAGGCTGAATGGAGGATTTGCAACAACAACTTGAAATGTCATCATGTTGTCATTCTCGATATTCTGCGGATTAGCTAAAGTATCACCCTGCCATATACGAGCATCGTCAACACCATGCAGAAACATGTTCATTGTACAAAGAGCCCATGTCTGAGCATTCAACTCCTGACCGTAAACAGCAACTTTTCCGCTTGGGACTTTTTTGTAAGCTTTCAGGAGCAGACCGCCGCTTCCGCAGGTCGGATCATATATTCTGTCGTTTTCTCTCGGCTTTACAAGAGTGGCAACTAACTCCGAAACCTGACTCGGGGTAAAAAATTCTCCGCCTTTCTTTCCTGCGTCAGACGCAAAATTTGCTATCATGTATTCGTATGCGTCCCCGATAATGTCGGAAGAATCAAGCTGGCTTGGTCTTAAATCAAGCTCGGCAAAGTCTTCCAGCAGGTTACGCAAGGTTGCATTTTTATCCTTGACATTGCCAAAATCCACCTGTGAATTGAAATCTATCGCACGAAATACATTTTGTAATTTACTGCTGTTTTCACTTTCGATTTTTGACAATGCAACGTTGATTTTCTGACCTATCTCATTATTATTCCGGTTTTCATAGAGGTAATCAAATGCCGATTCATCGCTGATAACGAATCTTTCACGGTTCATAGCACGCTCTACACGACGAAGATCACCGTTATACTGCTCCATATATTTTGCTTTTTTCTCTTTGGTGACATCACTCAGATACTTAACGAACAGAATAGAAAGTATGTAGTCTTTGTATCGTGAACTGTCAATTTTTCCTCTGAAACTGTCACAAGCCTTCCAGAGTACACGCTCAATATCATTTCTTGTTGTCATTCATATTCTCTCCTTTTATTTCTTTGTACTTATTTTGCAATATCAGGCTATAATAACGCTCTTTTTCTTTTGCTAACTCCATAAGCAGCCTGCTTTCTTTTTTTGCCAGAGTGTTTACTGCGGCTATTTTTCGCTGTTCGGAAATCGGTATCAGGTCAATGTCGTATTCAGCAAAAAACATAGCTTTTACTGCACCCAGCATATTGCTGCTTGAACTTTCAAACATTTCATGTTTTACCTTTGCAGTATTAAGAAGCCAATACAGATATTCCGGAAGCAAAGCTTTATTATCAGTTCTGATTATAACAAAATTAGAAGAAACTACAATTCCTTCAGAAGCTTTGTCAATATATACAGCCGTGTAGGGAGTACTCAGACGAATTACAATGTCTCCTTCCTGAGTCAGATATTCTTTTGCAAGTTCTTCTTTTGCATCAAAAACATCCGTCTTATCAAGATCGATATATCCGTCAGGGTTTATCGAACGCAGAGTAAGCAACGGATATTTAGTTCCTTCACGAGCAAGTTTTCTGGATAATACAAGTCCGCTTCGGACAGAAGCTATTTCGTTTAATTTCACTTCATCACCTCCAATGTCATGAGCAATAAATAACAAGATGTATGTTAAATTATAAGCCTCTACGGCTTCTACTACTATTATAGTGCAAGAAAGGTTATTTGTCAATATATTTTTTGTAATGGGTAATAAATAACATAGTTTCTGTATCAACGCATTAACACCGTCACCAAAATCATCAGGACTCCCGACATTTACCGCCGGAAGCCCTGAACTTTTTGAACGTGTTCTCTTTTGGTCGTAAATTGGTCGTAAATTTGTACTCTTGCAGTCCGAAAACCCTGATTTTATGCGGCTTTATTTGTCCAAACTTTTCATTGTCGGGAACAACAGAACATCACGAATAGCCGGTGAGTCCGTAAGAAGCATACACATTCTGTCAATACCATAGCCTATACCGCCTGTGGGAGGCATACCTATCTCAAGGGCATTAAGAAAGTCCTCATCTGTACGGTTTGCTTCTTCATCGCCCTGCGCGAGAAGTTCCTCCTGTGCCTTGAATCTTTCACGCTGGTCTATCGGATCATTAAGCTCGCTGTACGCATTTGCCATTTCCCAACCGTTTATAAAGAACTCAAAACGTTCTACATACTCAGGAGCATCAGGCTTCCTTTTTGTCAAAGGTGATATCTCTACAGGATGATCCATCAGGAATGTTGGCTGTATAAGATGTTCCTCAACAAATGTTTCAAAGAACAGATTGAGTATATCCCCCTTCTTATGATGCTGCTCATATACAACGCCCTTTTCATCGGCCACTTTACGGGCAGATTCCAAATCGTTTATATCATTGAAGTCAACACCTGCATATTTCTTTACTGCATCAACCATTGTTATCCTTTCAAAAGGCTTGCCAAGGTCGATCTCTATGCCATTGTATACGATCTTTGTTGTACCGAGAACTTCCCGAGCAACATAACGGTACAGATTCTCTGTAAGATCCATCATCCCGTGATAATCTGTGTACGCCTGATAAAGCTCCATCAACGTGAACTCCGGATTATGCCTTGTATCAAGTCCCTCGTTTCTGAAAACTCTGCCTATTTCATACACTCTTTCAAGTCCGCCAACTATAAGTCTTTTCAGATAAAGCTCAAGAGATATTCTGAGCTTTAGGTCTTCGTCCAGTGCATTGAAATGGGTTTCAAACGGACGTGCAGCTGCGCCGCCAGCATTTGATACCAGCATAGGTGTTTCTACTTCCATAAAGCCCTGACTGTCAAGATATCTGCGGATAGCGCTGATTATCTTACTGCGCTTAACAAAAGTATCCTTTACTTCCTCATTCATTATAAGATCTACATATCTCTGACGATAACGTGTATCGGTATTTGTAAGTCCATGATACTTTTCGGGAAGTATCTGGAGGCTCTTCGTAAGCAATGTAATACTGCTTGCATGAACAGAGGTTTCCCCTGTCTTTGTTTTGAACACCTCTCCTGTCAGACCTACAATATCACCAATATCCATTTTCTTGAAAAGCTTATACTCTTCTTCGCCTATGGCATCTCTTGCAACATAAGACTGTATTGTACCCTTCAGATCCTGTATATGGCAAAAGGATGCTTTTCCCATAACTCTTTTGGACATGATACGTCCTGCGATAGATACAGTCTTGCCTTCAAGCTCTTCAAAATTATCTTTAACATCACTGCTGTGATGTGTCACATCAAACTTAGTGTGCACAAACGGATCATTACCCGTTTCCTGAAGTTCTCTGAGCTTATCTCTTCTCACCTTCAGCAGCTGGTTTACATCCTGCTGCTGACCGTTTCTGCTGTTTTCAGCCATTTTATTTCTTTCCTTTCCTTATTTAATACTTCACTGAAAAATATTGAATTAAAAAGTGTCCGAAAAGCTCATGGCATCACAAATTAATGCAATATTTTCCAGACTACAAATCAATTTCACTCTGCTCTTTCCAAATTCCACATTTTTAGAGTTATTACATGGATATTTCAAGAATAGTGAAGTCGGATTCTCCGCCCGGAGTTTCAACTCTTACCACGTCGCCGATAGATTTATCAAGCAGCGCCTTTCCTACAGGAGATTCATCCGATATCTTACCGTTAAATGGATCTGCTTCACTTGATCCTACTATCTGAAAAATAACATCCTCATCAAATTCCTTATCGTGCACTTTTACAGTAGATCCGATATGGACTTTATCAAGGCTCATTTCACTTTCATCTATAACCTCAACGTTTCTGAGAACAGTTTCAAGCTCTTTTATCCTTGCTTCAAGCTTTGCCTGGTCGTTTTTAGCTTCATCATATTCGCTGTTCTCCGAAAGGTCGCCCTGCGCTCTTGCAGACTGAAGATTTTCTGCGATCTCTTTTCTTTTTACTGTTTTAAGCTCATTAAGCTCTGCTTCATATTTTCTTTTACCTTCAAGAGTAAGTTTGATCTTAGTCACACTTTCTGCCATAATAATAACCGCCTTTACGTTATAGAATTGTTTTGTCGGAGTTTATTATCCGACTGTTTTCTAACGGCAGGAGCTATATGATCCATTTGCCGATATTTATTATTATATTGTTTATCAATAGTATTGTCAAGGCTTCCACGGCTCAGAACTTTGACAGTTTTTTTATTCATATATCAGTATTCTTATTCGCTTCAAGCTCAAAGTGATATTTCACAATGCCAAGATCGGTTTTAGTATAAAATCCCAACCCTGCCTTTGCCGTCACCTTATCACCATTTTTTCTGAATTTAATTTTTGTTGATTTATTGCCGCCGTCCGGCTATTTGTCTACTCCTCCAACATGATATTCAACATCCTATCCCGATCATTGATGAAAGCCTTTGTTATCCGGTAGCTGTCTGTTTCCTCATATTTGCACGGATGTACCTGTCCTTTGTCGAAAGTAAGTATCTGTGCATCAGGCAGTCCGAGGAGTATAGGGGAATGAGTAACAATAAAGAACTGTGAACCTTCCTTCGCGCAGTGATAAAGTTCTATCAGTAATGAAAGCTGTTTTTGAGGTGACAGGGCAGCTTCCGGCTCATCAAGTAAGAATAATCCGTTCTTTTGAAAATTCTCATGTATTATCTCCAGAAAACTTTCACCATGAGACCGTTCATGGTATTCCTTCGAGGGGTGAGCCAAGTCCACATAATCTTTTTCCCTCGTTGCTACATTATAAAAACTTTCTGCTCTCAGAAAATATCCCCATTTTGCTCTGCGATAGCCCTTTACCAGTGTAACAGCTTCATGTAAGACGGAATGTGAGTCAAATGTAGAGAAAACGTAATTCCTCGTTCCGCCCTCCGGATTAAAGCCATAGGAAACAGCCATTGCTTCAAGCAAAGTTGATTTGCCGCTGCCATTTTCTCCGACAAAGAAAGTAACCGGACTCTGAAAAGCAAGCAGCTCTAAACCATTCAGTGCCTCAATCTCTCGTATATAGCTGTCCATCGGCACTTTGTCCCAATGGATTTTAATTGAATTTATAAACAGAGGATTCATCTCAATCACTCCCACAGAGTAACGCCGGCGAGCCGCCGGACCCTAAACGCGCCAGCGTGACGCTGGACCCTAAACGCGCCAGCGTGACGCTGGACCCTTAACGCGGGTATCGCTGCGCTTACGCTCCGCTCTGAACTCGCCTTTCAGGCTTTACTGCCCGCGTATCAGGCTTCTTGAGCAGCTCATTTTTTACCACTAATAATATTTTTGTCAACTATAATTTTACACTAACGACGCTTGACCCTAAAACGCGGGGGTCGCTTCACTACGTTCCGCTCCGGGCTCGTCGCCCCAACTTTTATTAGTCGCGGTTATTACTTTTGTATCGGCTTATACTATATGTTCCTCGCTCAAAGTTATTGAAGAGTTTAATTTTCCCAAAGTTATTTTACACAAACTTTTGCCCCGGATAGCCGCCGTACTTTGAGCTTTGAGTTGCGAAGCCGATTTAAACTATAATTTTTTTGCTGCGAAGCTTCAGCCTTCCGCCATTTTGCAAAGCTCTATAAGGTCATCAAATGTTTTAAGGGTTCCTGCTTTTCTTCTCAGAGAAGCAGCGTTATACATTCCTTTGAAATACCATGCGCTGTGCTTCCGCGCCTCTCTCATGCCTATATCTTCACCTTTATATTCGCAAAGCTTCTGTATATGTTTTATCAGCACCGTTATTCTTTCCGCATCCGACACGGGAAGAGATGGTCTGTCATAGCCTATCAGGCTGTTTATTTCGCGGAATATCCAAGGATTACCAAGTGCTCCTCTTCCTACCATAACAAGATCACAGCCTGTCTGCTCATACATTTTTGCCGCATCCCCGGCTGTATATATGTCCCCGTTGCCTATAACAGGTATATCAAGAGCTTTCTTTACTTCACGTATTATTTCCCAATCTGCCGAGGGCATATACTGCTGTTCACGTGTACGTCCGTGGACGGTTACTGCGGATGCTCCTGCCTGCTCGCATATCTTTGCTACTTCTACTGCATTTATGCTGTTTTTATCCCAGCCTTTGCGTATTTTTACCGTAACGGGTACCGGCACTGATTTTTTTACCGCGGCAACAATTTTCCCGCAAAGCTCAGGGTCTTTCATCAGCGCCGAGCCCGAGCCGTTTCCTGCTATTTTGGGTGCAGGACAGCCCATATTTATATCTATTATGTCCGGTTTATAGTTCAGAGCAAACTCTGCCGCCCTCGCCATGACATCAGGCTCGTTTCCGAACAGCTGCACTGCGGCAGGACGCTCTTTTTCGGAAAGTTCCAGAAGCTCAAAGGACTTTTCACTGTTATAGGTTATCCCCTTTGAGCTTACCATTTCTCCCACAACATAGCTTGCTCCGAAATCTACACAAAGCTCTCTGAATGCCCTGTCTGCTACACCTGCCATCGGCGCAAGAGCTGCATATCCCTTTATCTCTACGTTTCCTATTTTCATGTTTCTTCTTTTCCTTTTTCTTATTTCTTTTTTCGTAGGAGCTGCCGCCCCTTCCCCCGCGCGGCAATACTGTCAATCTAAGACATTAACGAAAGATTTGGAAATTTGTTTCGCTGCTAACGCAGCGACCAAGGGCGCCGCCCCTGAACCCTGCAAGCCTTTAAAAAGGCTCCTGCGAAACTTTTACATCTTATTCTTTGCCGATTTCTTCGCATCCGCTGCTCCTTGCCTTTATTTGCAGCACAAGAGTGAAAAATACTTTTGTTACCGGTGCGGATGCTCGCCGTTTTTTACTTTTTGCCAATAGGCTTTATATGCCTGTTCGGTTTTATTATCTCCGGGCTCATAGTATACTGCGTCCTTTACTCCGTCGGGAAGGTACTGCTGCTTTACCCAATGATCGGGATAATCGTGAGGATACAGGTAAAACTGTCCTTTTACTTTTGCGTCAGCTCCGTCATAGTGTTTATTCTGAAGCTGTCGGGGAAAACCGCCGGCTTTTCCTGCTTCAATGTCTGCCATCGCTTTGGCTATGGCATTATAGGCGGAATTGGATTTTGGCGACTGTGCCACAAGTATAGCTGCATCGGCAAGCGGTATCCTTGCTTCGGGCAGGCCTACCATCATTGCCGCATCAACAGCAGCTTTTACTATGGGAATTATCTGCGGATTTGCCAGCCCTACATCCTCACACGCGCATACCATCAACCGTCGGCAGGCTGACGGCAGATCATTTGCCGCAAGTATGCGCGCAAGATATAATACTGCCGCATCAGGGTCACTGCCTCTCATTGACTTCTGAAATGCGGATAACAGATCGTAGTGCTCGTCCCCCTCTTTATCATACCTCACTGCGCTTTTCTGAGTGAGCTGGGAAACAGTTTCAAGAGTTATATGTATCTTTTCTTCATACCGTTTTGCTGCGATTACAGACAGTTCTACAGCATTCATCGACTTCCGTACATCTCCTCCGCAGGCATATGCTATGTGCTCCGCTGCCTTTGGTTCGACATCTATTTCTATATTTTCTTCTTTGCTGAGATAGTCATAGCCTCTTTTTACTGCTTCTATAACATCCTCTTTTTCTACAGGCTTGAACTCGAATACAGTGGAACGGCTGAGTATTGCGCTGTATACATAAAAATACGGATTTTCCGTCGTAGAAGCAATAAGAGTTATGCTGCCGTTTTCTATATACTCAAGAAGTGTCTGCTGCTGTTTTTTATTGAAGTACTGAATTTCGTCAAGATACAGGAGTATACCGTTTATACCGCCGAATCCGTCAAGCTCTGAAAATATTTCCTTTATATCGGAAGTGGATGCCGTCGTTCCGTTAAGCTTACGGAAGATTCTGTTTGTCTTTCTTGCAATTATTGATGCAAGAGTTGTCTTGCCTACTCCCGATGGTCCGTAAAACACCATATTCGGTATTTGACCCGACTCTATTATGTTTCTCAGCGGCCGTCCTTCATCAAGCAGATGATGCTGCCCGACTATATCATCTATATTCTGCGGTCTTAATCTGTCCGCAAGCGGTGATCTCATATTCACTGCCTCTCTTTCCTAAGCCTTATATTTATCAGCGGCGAGCCGCCGCTCCCTTAACGCGCCGGCGAGCCGCCGGACCCTAAACGCGGGTATCGCTCCGCTTACGCTTCGCTCTGAACTCGCGGTTCATGCTGTACTGACCGCGTATCAGGCAGTTTGAGCGGTTCGTTATTATC
>CACWRT010000058.1 GCA_902763365.1 uncultured Ruminococcus sp. | reverse complement strand
CTCCATGACTTCTTCTCCGGTAAAACCTGTATAGTTCTGAAACGGCTCGGATTCAAGCATAGAATACTCATCAAACATATTAAGCGCCGAATGTGAACCGTATTTTTTTATCGGGAGTATGCCCGTCATATATGCAAGTGCAACGTAGGTCTGATCTTTGAGCAAATTGCGGATAAAATCAAGATACTTCTTTTGTGCATCCTTGTTATCCATATTCTCACGCATAACACAGTCCCATTCATCTATAAGAAAAACAAAAGAATCATACACTGTTATTTCGTTGCCTTCTTCGTCAACAGCAGCTTTTTTTGTGCTTTCATAGATTCTTTTCAAGTTATAGACTAAACCGAGTCTCGGATATAGCTTCACATCAGGGAAACAATCTTCAAAGTCTATCATCAGACTTTCTGTAATTATTTCGATCATTTCCTCAACACTTTTGCTTATGCTTAAAAAATCCTGCATATTCAGGTAAATGACATTATATTTGTTCAGATGCTCCGTATAGCCTTCCGTACCTGAAATAACAAGTTTATCAAAAAGCTCACTGCTACCCGATCCCTTGCCGTAGTAGGCTGCAAGCATACCCAGATTGAGTGACTTACCGAATCTTCTCGGACGGCTGACGCAGATATATTTCTGCTTTGTATTTATCCTTTTATTAGTAACTGAAATAAGACCGGATTTATCAACATATATTTCCGAATTCAATGCTTCAATAAAACTTGCATTTCCCGGATTTACAAATATACCCATTTTTTGCACCCCCCGAGAGTTTCTATACTTACATTATAAACTATCTTAAAGGATTTCGCAACGCCCGGTGCCGGCGAGCCGCCGGACCCTAAACGCGGGTATCGCTCCGCTTCGCATCCGCTCTGAACTCGCCGCTCAGGCTGTACTGCCCGCGTATCAGGCAGTTTGAGCGGTTCGTTATTATAAATAATGTTTTATATCGCTATAAAATCATTCCAAGCATTATTAAATCTGAGCCGCCAAGCTCTGAGCCCTGAGCTCTTAGCTCTTAGCTCTGAGCTGCTCAAGAAGCCCGCGTATCAGGCTTCTTGAGCAGCTCATTTTTTTCCATTGATAATAATTTTGCCGGCTATAATTTTACATCATCGTGACGGCAGGAATTTTTTTGAATTTTGCAGTCATCCGAGAGTGGCAGTCCATGCTTCTTTGTAGTCGGTATATTTATATCCGTCCATCCCTGTTGTCTGTATCGACTCGGAATATACAACTATATCATACTGCTTTATTTCATCTGCATCTGCATTTATCGTTTTTACGTATGTCATCAGCGGCTCTGTTGATTCTCCTGATAATACCGGTTCGGTGTAATAATAATATCCTGCAAGTGACGAGGTATCATTATCCGGAATGAATTCCCATTTCGGAGCCTGCGTTCCGAGATTTGCTATATATGTATTTCCTTCAGTACTTCTGTTTGCGCTGTAGAAACTTTCTGCCGACTGATCCGGGTCATTTGACAAATATGAGCGCGCTCTGACTCCACTGTCCGAAAAATCCATGTATACTCTTATGTAACATTTTGCATTTGAGCTGTTTACAACGCTTATCTGCTTTTTATAAATATTGCTGCCTTCGCCCTGCTCAGCAGGCGGCACATAATCCTCAGAGATCTCAATAGTGTTATCCGCAGGTGTCAGAGTATTGTCTTTACCCTCAAAAGCCGAAAAATAAGCATAGACTACAAGAACTGCTACAATCATTACCGCTGCTATAATTACTGCAGCAGCCGCAATTTTTTTCTTCTTTTTCATCTGAGCCCCTCCTGCTTTTCGTATAATGAGAATATTGCTCTGAGTTCACTTACAGTGACGTTTTTGTTGTCTTCTACCGTTACATTATTGAGCAGTTCTTCCGATTGTATGCCGTAAGCTGATACCAGGACAGACTGATCTGTATTTTCCGGCAGTTCGCCTTCGAGTACATTCCGCATCTGTATCTTATCAAACAAAGTACTGGTTTCATTCATTCCTACGGATGCCGTTAACAATGACGAATATCCGAATATGTATGTATGAGTATGTTCTGTATTGTCTTCAGATGCAAAAATAAGTTTCCACTCACTGTGACAGTCAAAGCGCCCAACATCCTTAACCGTAAAATCAGACAAATCCGCATTTGCGCTGACATATGATTGTTCACATAAAATATCAAATATCTCCCGATAGACACTGCCTTTATTGTCGGGCTTGTTTGTTGCTTCATCAACTAACTGAACCTCACAGATCGGTACAACAACACGAAGAAAAACATATTCATCTGATGCGCCGCTGTTTAAAACTTTAGGGTTTTTAGGAACGATACACTTTGGTGCAATTATTTTATCATCCCTGTTATCCGGGAATTCATCCTCCAAAAGTTCAAGACGCACATTCCCGAGCGCAAAAACATTATTGCGGTCCTTATTGGCTAAAAGATAGGAAATCGAAAAATTTACAATCAATGCTGCTGTCAGTATTGCCGACAAAATAATTAAAGCATATTTCTTATACGGCATTTCATTTTTATAATGTTTTGGTGTTTTCATTCCATTCCCCCCTTTATTCTCCGGAAGTATCAACATAGCTATATAATGCAGATAACTGTTCTGCGGTCATAACTGCCTTTTCAGAACCATCATTTTTTGAAATATCTCCCACATAATCTGCCTGTATACCGTATGCCTGCACATAAATATCCAGAAGCTTATCGGGATCCGCCTCATATTGAATAATGTTTTTCAGACGGACACTGTCAAACAGTGTTTCGGTCAGTTCACCGCTCTTCAGATAGACGCTGTAACCGAACACATATGTTCTCTCATCACCGGAAAGATCTGTACCCTGTTCGTGATCCGTAAGTTCTATCCAATACTCATTATCGGAGCTGTTTGTATTGAAACTGTTTCCGTTTTCGTCAGTTTCGGGACTTAGCAGACTTTTTATACAGAACAGCTCCTGACGCTGCCTTTCGGTTTTTGTACCGTCAGGCTCAACATCGGTAACACGCCCCACAGGAACGGTAATACGCAGAAAAACAAAAGCATCTGTTTCATCGGTATTTCTGATTTTCGGGTCTTTCGGCAATTCCCGGTTTGGGATCACCGAGCTGCGCTGTTCTGCTGTAAGACGGTCGTATTGTTCTTCGAGAAGTTCGATATCAAGTGATTCCGCATTAAATCTGTTCGTTACCATATCTGTACTTACATAAGCCGCTATACAGAAAGCAATAAGCAATATAACAAGCAGTACCGTTATAGCAGTAGATTTGCTGTATCTGTGTTTCTTCTGTGCTGTATTTTTCATTGTTATCACTCGTTTCTGTCTTTATAATGCGTAATTAATACTAATACCTGATAAATAATAAACAGTCTTTGCAGGATCTTGCCCCAGCGTGACGCTGGACCCTTAACGCGGGTATCGCTTCACTAGGTTCCGCTCTGAGCACGCAGTTCATACTGTACTGACCGCGTATCAAGCATTTTGAGCAGCTCAAACCTTGTTTTTTCGTGTCACCATTGATAATGATTTTTGCCAACTATAATTTTACACTTAACGGTCTATTTCCCGCAATACTTCGTCGTCATTGCTTAACGTGACATACTCTCCCACCTATAGAGGTGGGGGCTTCTCGCTCAAGTATGGTAACCCATACAGTATCAACGAGCTAACCCCGTGTGTCCCACGGTTCTTGTTTTGATTTTACGCTAATGCTATTCGCATACCCTCGTTTCGTATATTGATAGCAGCGTTTATATCTCTGTTATGACGTGCTTTACAGCAAGGACAAATCCATTCTCTGACAGACAATTTTTTTGTATCGGGATTTTGATATCCGCATACGCTGCAAAGCTGTGAACTTGCAAAAAACTTATCTATTCTTACAAGTCTTTTTCCGAGTTCCTCTAACTTGTATTTCAGAAATGCTGTGAACATTCCCCAACCGTTGTCCGAAACGGATTTGCCGAAATTCAGCGACTGTGCCATTGCCTGCATATTCAGATTTTCAATGCACACACAATCATAGACATTGGCTATCTGTCTTGACTGTTTGTGCAGAAAATCCTTTCTTTGGTTGGCAATCTTTTCATGCAGCTTGGCAACTCTGATACGCTGCTTTTCTCTGTTCCTTGAACCTTTCACCATTTTTGACAGCTTTCTTTGTTCTCTTTGCAGTTTCTTTTCGGACAGTCTGTAATATCTCGGAAACTGTGGACAATTACCGTTGCTGTCAACATACAATTCGTGCATAGAAAAATCCAGTCCGATAAAACTGCCAAGCTCTTTTTCGGTAATTTCTTCTTCGTGCTCGAAAAGAATGCTTACAAAATATTTACCGCACGCATTTTGACTTACAGTAACAGCTTTCAGTTTGTAATCATCAGGTATGTTTCTATGCTGTTTCATTTTGACAAAACCTAATTTCGGAAGTCTTATCATTCCATCACGAACAACAATATTTCCGTTTACATAATTCGTTGTATAACTTCTTTTACTGCTCTTTTTTGACTTGAACTTAGGGAAACCCACTTTCTTATCTCTGAAAAAGTTATTATAAGCATCCTGCAAATTCATTTGTGCATTAGCAAGAGCAAGACTATCTACTTCTTTCAGCCACTCAAATTCAGTCTTATACTGTGCAGGAGTATTATTCAGCCTTTTCTGCGTTTGATGATAGTATGCTATCTTATCGCTCAACATCTTATTGTAGATGAATCTGACACAGCCAAATGTCTTTGCTATCAGTATTCTTTGTTCTTCATTAGGGTATATCCTGAATTTGTAAGCTTTGTTCATCTTGTTCTCACCTCTTTGTTCAAACATAGCATAAACAGAGCCGTAAGTCAAGGAAAAAGTCAGCCTTCGGCTGACGGGCAATTCATCCCACCGCCTTAGAGGCGGGGGACTTCTCGCCCATTTAGGTTAAAAAAACGCATTATTACCTCTTTTTAAGTTTGGACTAATCCGGGAGAGATTTTAAGCGGGATTTTGACCCACACCGTAAATCCGAAATGACATAATGAGTATTTCACTTAACCCAGATATGTTATTCTTGCATAGCCGTTGCCGGTGTGTCCGGTTTCATTCGTGCCGTCGGGAGCCTTAAAGGTCTGATTACCGCCGATGGTATCAAAATCTGTGCCGGGGGTATCGCCCATAAGTGCATCGGCATTATAGTGACCCGAGCCACCGCCGCCGGACATACCGCCGTCGCCGGTCAAAACACAAAGCTTTGCGCCGCCGTACCAGCCGCCGCCACCGCCTGAATCACTGCCTGTATGTTCCGCATTTCTCGGCGATCTTCCGTTTGCATCTGTACCTTTACCAAATGTTCCATAGATATAATTATTCGTGTTGCTCTGAGAGGTCTGTGTTCCTCCCGGAATTTCCAAACCTTGGTAATAAGCAAAACCTCTATTTGTGAGTGCGGATTTTCTGTAGGGTTCATAGCCTGCTATTCCCGAACCACCTTGTTCTCCGCCTCCGTAACCACCGTAGGCATAATAGCTTATACCGCGGCTATTGTATGAACCGCCGCCTCCGCCGGCTACAAGCAATACATTATTCTGATCGGCTGAATATTCGGACAGCACTCCTGTGCCGTCAAGAGTCAGAGCAAAATGCGTTGCGCCGCCGCCCGAACCGGAATGATTAGATGTGCCGTCAGACATTGCCTGACCACCACCGTTAAATCCTCCGTCTACGGTTTCGTTTCCGCTTGATTTAGAACTAATTATCTCTTTGCCTTCACCGCCAACAGCCAGATAGATTGTCTGATCCGCCTCGAGATAAACCGTGCCGTAAGAATATCCGCCCTTTCCGCCATCGATTGCTGGTATAGTATTAGTGTTGTCTATTTTGTTTTCAGTAACACTGCCGCCCTGAGCGCCCCAGGCTTCAAGCTTATAATAGCCTGCGACAGTAGCAGTGAAAGTCTGGATATTACCGTTGTAATTATAATCCATAGGCTCGGTGTAGGGGATATAGGTTATCCTTGCAAATCCGTCACCACGGTTGCCTATCATGGTTTCGTCTGCGCTGTCAACGCCTACGATCTTGCCGTCATCGACCAGTGCGCCGGGGTGGGTGGGCATATCTGTCGGAGTTACAACAGTTCCGTCAGATGTTGTGTAGTCTACGGTATTGCCTGATATAGTGTTTCCGCTGATGAGAGATGAATTGCCGATATAGCTTGAACCGCCGGAACCGCCGCCGATAGAAGTTGCGCCGCCGCCGTACCAACCGCCGCCGCCGCCGACAGCCCAACCGCTGCCGCCGCCGCCCTGACCGAACGAGCCGTTGCTCAGACCTGTTCCGCCGGATGTCTGAGTAGCACCCGTTGACGGTCTATAATATGATGATGTTAGAAGAGCACCTGCTCCGTTTGGTTCATAATCCGGCTGTGATTCGATGCCGCCGCCGGCACCGCCGATACCTGACATACGATCACCATCCATATTATAGTAGTAGCCGCTGCCGCCTCCGCCGCCGGCAACAAGCAGTACACTATCACGGTTTTCTGAATAATCGGAAAGTATACCGTTACCGGTCATATCTGTGGCAAAATGAGTTGCTCCGCCGCCTGTTCCGCAATACCATACAGCACTTGCAGAGTATCCGTTGTTTCCTCCGCCGTTAAAGCCACCGTTCAAAGTACCTGTGTAAGTATTTTTCCACGCGTTGTGGTAAACATAATCTCCTTGTCCACCGACAGCGTAGTATATAGTAGTTCTTGCATTCAGATATACATAACCAACGGAATAGCCGCCCCGACCTCCTTCACGGATATCATTTTCATTAAAAATACCGTCTGTTGGCGGAGCAACATCACCTTTAATGGAGTTGCCGCCTGCAGCACCCCAGCCCTCAAGCTTATAATAGCCTGAGATCGGTGCGGTAAACTGCTGTACCTTGCCGCTGTAGCCGAGATTCATTTCGCCGTTGCTTATGTAGGTGATACGTGCGTGACCGTCACCGCTGTGACCTGTTTCCATTGTACCGTCAGGGGACACAAAGCTTTGGTTTCCGCCGATGGTTGCACCTGTGATAAGTGCGTTGTTATTGACATGACCGGAACCGCCTCCGGCACTGCTGCCTTCATAATAACCTGAACCGCCGCCGTACCAACCGCCGCCGCCGCCGGAGCAATTATAATTTGTTATGTATGTTCCACCCTGACCAAAGCTTCCGCAAGATTCAGGATAATCTGTGCTTGATCCTAAATTAGCAGTTCCACAATAACCTACACCTCCACTTGTCTGAGTTCCTCCTCTGCCATAAGTCTGAGTACCGCCGGTTCTGGTTTTACCATCTCCTCCGACTTCGCCTCCGCCGAAGCCGCCAATCTGACGAGTATTTCTGCCGCTATAATGCCCGCCGCCACCGCCGCCGCCGGCAACCAGCAGAACCTTATTTTGATCAGAAGCATAGTTTTTTAACTCTCCTAAATTTTCCGAAATGGCAAAATGAGTTGCACCGCCACCAGCACCCCAAGCAGTAGAACTATTTGAAATACTTCCTCCGCCTCCATTATACCCTCCAATTCCGACTGTTCCTAATGCATAACTATCTACATCTCCGCCTTTACTTCCTACGCCAATATAAACAGATTGCCCCTTTCTAAGGTAAACATACCCATATGAGTATCCGCCATATCCACCTCTGGTTTCCTCAGCTAACAGGGTATAACATCCCCCCTGAGCGCCCCAGCCCTCAAGGAAGTAGATACCGTCACGGGGAGCGACGAACTCCTGTACCTCATTTTTCTGTTCAAAGTCAAACACATCCTCAACAATAACAGCCCTGAGCGTAAGCTCACGAAGTCCGTCATCATAATGCTGTGCCAGGAACTTTCCTACTGCCGCTGAATTTGTGTTTATCCGCTCACCGCTGTAGTCGCCGCCGACTATTTCCCAATACTGTACAATACCTGTATCAGTTATGGTCTGTGGGTCAATATAGCTGCCTGATACAACGACCTTTGCCGTTCCTTCTTCATTGTCGTTATAGTATACAGTGTTCACGCCAGCCTGCTTTCCGTTTACATTGAAAACGCATCTGTTCTCAATATCACTTCTGAAAACCACCTTCTGGGACTCGATAACCTTGTAAGGTCCTACCGTTGCAACAAAATTTGTTTTGAAAGTCTTGTTCAGAGTGGTATCTGTATACTGTGCATTCAGAAGGAAGGACTGACCTGCATTCTGATAACCGTTATCTATCGTCCACTTTGCGGGAAGTACAGCATCAAGCTGTGACTGCGTCATGTCAACGCTTGTTCCGTCATCATAGTTTATTGAGCCGGTAAGCATATCCTTCGTAACGGTAAAACTGTTGTTCTGGTTCTTTGAGCAAAGAATATAGTTTTCCTTGATAAGCTCTTCATATTCCTCTTTAAGCTCAAGAGAAAAACCTGTCATCTTTCGTCTTGAGGGAATAATATTGTTGATCGCATCAGTGTGACTTATACGGCTGTAGTTTTCAAGGGTATTGGTGAATTTTACCTCTGCTGTCTGAGGCTTGTTATCCTCTGCGCTCAGATTGAAGGTGAATACCTTGCCGCCGTCCTTGCTGTCAACGGCTTCATTGTCTATTTTCCTGTTTGAGGCTGTTGTTGCATTGTTTTCAAGAATATACTCCGTCCTTGAAAGCTTGTAGCGGTTTACAGGGATTTCAGTCACCTTGTAATTGCCTATCGGCACCTGTGCCGTTACCGAACCGCTGAGCGAACTGCCTGAGAGAGTTATCATCCTGGTAAAATCTTCTCCGGTATCAGTGTTTACTATTTTAAATGTAAAAGTTGGCGTACCGAACACATCACGCTTTGTATCTATCTTCTTATCAATTCTGATAAGACACATCATCGCCTTGTCTTCACACTCAAGCTCCTGCACCGCAAGACAGCTTACCGAATTGACGGTAAATCTCACCTTGTCGCCAAGCGCAAATCCGTCAGGCGCTTTTGTTTCTTCAAAGTAATAGCCGCCCCATTCAATGCCGTCAACACGTATCTGTCCGTTTTCGTCTGTGGTCATGCGTCTGACTGCGCCTTCGTCCGTGCTTTTGCATACGGTAAACACATTCACATTGCTTTCATCCCCGGATACGGGGTCAGTGACTTTCTTGGTTCCCGCTTTTACAAATACTTCTTCTCCTGCATTTGTATAAAGTCCGAACTCAGCGCCTTGCACCGCATCTCCCGTATTATATTGTTTTTCACCGACCATTATACGTTCGCCTGCGACCTTGCTGAGGATCACCTCGCCTTTCCTGCGGTCATTTACGGGCTTGAAGCTGTCGAATATAACTTCGGCGTTTTTCGCAGTTACTTCAAAGTAATATATGGTATCGTCTTTGTTATATCCGCTCGGGGAAGAAAATTCTTTGAAATAATATCTGCCCCAGTCAAGCCCTGTTATGGTTTCAAGCATTCCTGCCTGTCCGTCGATGGTTTTTGTTGCCATATTCAGCTTTATTGCAATATCCGCAGGATCGCCGTCGGGTGCGCCGTCATAGATTGTTACAGTTTCACCGTTATTCAGCTTTCCTTTGGGGTCGACCTCGCCGTTTACCATATAAAGATCGAATTTTGCGCCGTTAAGCGGTATATCGTCATCACTGAACTTTCTCAAAGATGCCTTTCCGAGAATACGCTCATTTGTCATTGTTACCCTGAGAAGCTGACCCGCAGTTTTTGCGTTCAGGGTCACTTCGGGGCTGAAACAGTTTTCGCTGTCAAGCTCATATCCCGTGGGCGCAATTACCTCTCTGAAACGGTATGTTCCGAATTTCAGACCGTCGGCTGTTACTATTCCGTTTGAACCTGTTTTGATGTACTGTGTGCTTACGGTGTTCCAGCCGCCTTCGCTGTTTTTCTTTTCGACTGCAAACCATGCGTTCTGCAAGGGTGTAACACCGTCGCGGTCATATTTTGTCAGACGTATTGAAGCTGTGCTTTCCTCGTCAGCCTGCTGACAGTATACAACGATCGCATTTTTTTCTGCCTGTTCGTCAACATTGACGTTCCTGCTTACATTTGCCCAGACCTTTCCGCCTGCAAATTCATATCCTTCAGGCGGAGTCTGTTCCTGGAGATAATAACTGCCCCAGGGAAGTCCTGAAATAATTATCTTTCCCTCTGCGTCTGTAGTGAATACGGTTTTTGTACCCCCTGTTGCCTGATATACATTACTGTTGTCGGTATAAACGCTGATTCCGTTTGAGTCGAACAAAGCATACTGTGCGCCCTCCAGCCCCGTAACGCTGTCGTCATCCGCATCAAGCTTTGTAAAAACTATCTGTCCTGTCAGACGTTCGTTTTTGATCTCAAGAATCTGGTCTTCGCCTGTCAGATTAATAGGATGGGCTGTCCTGTCAAGCCTGTATCCTGCCGGGGCAGTTGTTTCCCTGTACCAATATGTTCCCGGCTCAAGAGTATCTACAACAAGCTCGCCCAGTCTGTTTACCTCAAGTTCCTGAGCCGTTTCTGAATTCTGCCAGTCGATAACAGGGGAAGTTCCTGCTTCATCTGTATAGAATGAGAATTTTGCCGAGGACACAACATTGCCTGTCTGCGCATCTTTTTTATGTATGGTCACAAGAAGTACCGCAGGCAGAAGCTTTACTTTTGCAGTACTTGATTCAAGGTGTATTCTAATATTGCTCAGCGAGTTATGAGCAGTATAATATACGCTGTGGCGGTTTACTGCATATTTTCCGATACGCTTATCGGTTTCTTCACCCTGCACCCTGTCTATGGTGGGCGCCTGCATATTCATTATGAAGTATAACTCTCTTTTTGAAACAGTACCGCCCGGAATATTATTTGTGCCGAGTCTTACAACTATTGACCTGATATTTTCATTCGGAGCGACCCATGTACTTCCGTTCCACTGGGATGTTCCGCCGTATGGCGCGGCCGCTGTGAACTCGCCTATATTTCTATCGTTAAAAGCAAGCTCTTCTGTAGAATAGTAAACGCTTGGCACAAGTCCCAGACCTGTGGCATAGCTGAGATCAAGGCTTTTCAGTGTGCCCTTCCACTTTGAATCGGGTTCGTTTTCAATTATGTCGGAAAATATGATATCCGAAGAATTAGAACCCATATCAATACTCAGTCTGTATGAATATGTGGAGCGTTTGTTTGCTTCCTCGCCGATAAGATCGCTTTTGGCATTTACCGTGGTTTCCGAACGCCATTCGCGGGCTGTTGAGTCATACTCATACCGCCATGTATCGTCACGGTATGACTTTACAAATTTTTCGCATGTATCCTCCCATTCTTCAACTATATTGTCATATTTTTTTCCCGCAGACGAGGACGCCATTATTTCGGAGGTACTGCCGTTGCCGTTAAAATCATAGGCGTCGTGTGTTTCCCCGTTTCTGGCAACTATTCTGCCTATTCCCGTATCTCTGAGCATAGTATAGGAATTGATCATAAAGCTTTTGCTCGCTGTTGTCTTGAAATCCGTGTAGACTATCTGTCCCGGGATATTTATCTTCACGCTTGTAAGCTCAGAGATCTCAAGAGGAGTGTCCGTAAAGTCAAAATCCGACGCAACCACCTTATCTCCGTTTGAAAGTGTTATGAGTCTGAAGGTAACGTTATCCGCAAAAGCATCATTGCTGACGATGTTTCCGAAAATATCCCTACCGCTGCAGTTTGAAAGAGTTACTCCCGACAGGCTCTTATCTATTGTCACAAGAGGAGGTATTTTTGTGTAAACAGAAAATTTTGCAAGCTCGCCGGGTGTATCCTCATCAGCATTTATCGTGCCCGAAGATACGATAGAAATTATATAACCGCCGCCTTCGATTTTAGGTCTGGTCTGCGACCCTACTTCCGTACCGGAGGTAAGAGCAGTCGTAAGATCTCTCAGATATACGCTTGACATGGCGTGGTAAAGCATTTCATAATCATTGTAATTAAATGAATCACCCCTGTTTGCATAGTCTTGAATGAATGTTGAATTGTAGCTTGCAGCATCCATATACATTATCTGACTGCTGAAACCAAAAAGAAAATTATCGGTAGAAGTTGCGCAAATATTTGTTGTATCACCGGTTTTGAAGGCTCTCATAAAGCTGACATTGGTTATTCTTGCTTGATCTGTGCTTGTATCAACATCGGAGCTTCCTTCATTGAAATGAAAAGCGATATCAGGCTTGCAGACTGCACTGTAATTCCTGTCGGCTTTGACGCCGTGTATCACTATATAGAATGCTTTTACACCGCCGGATACATTTGTGAAATCAAAAAGAGTATCGGACGAAGTATTGCCTCTTCCAAAAAGCGTATAGTCGCTTATGCCATCAAAAATGCTTGCGACTCTTTTTGTGGAGGCGTCATAGCCTACATTTGAAACGTAAACGTCATAATCATATCCAAAGCTGTCCTTTTGCACGCTTACCCTTTTTATTGTATATTCATCGGCGGTAAGCATACGGAAATCTCTGCTTTTAGTAATAACGCTAAGTCTGTCGTCACCCAAAACAAAATCAAAAGTGGTATCAAGATCAACTCCCGCTCCGTCATCAATGGTAATGCCCGGGGCAGAGGATGATGTGCTTTTAACTGTAGGAACGGATGCGCCCGAACCGGTACTGTAGGATACACGGTAATTTCCCTTTACTGTAAAGGTGACTACTTCACCGTTGTATATTTTTTTTGCAAGAAGCCTGTTTGCATAGGGTGGGGGATTTCCTTCGTTGAGTATATCATTAGGGTTATCATACACCTCATAATTACTCGTTTTGCTCATTGAAAAATTACCGTCGCCGTAAGTAAAAGCGTATTTGTTTACTTTTTCGGAATTATGGGCATCAAGCACCTCGTTTGGTATAGTGCCGAGATAAGTTACATATGTACCTTCCGGGTCGTCAAGATAGTGAACTGAAAGATAGGTATCAATTTTGGGGTCTTTGTTTTCAAGCTCCGAAGGGAAGGAAAGGATAAAGCTGTCACGTGAAAGGTTGTCCGATTCAAGATCAATAAATCGGTAAAATCCCCATACAAGATTGCCCGAACCGTAGGGATCAGGTATTTGTGTAAGAAAGCTTTCGGATCTTTCTCCGCCGTTTTTTGTCTGAACGATGATTCTTGACATTTCCTCATCCGTGACAGAGGAATCGTCAAACGATACTTTTACAAAGTAAGTGTTGAGTTCTCCTGCTCTTGCTCTGAGCTGACGGCTGAAATTGGTGGAATATTCATATGTTATGTAATTATTCTTGTTAATATTTTCATCCAGATAATCAAGATAGCTGAGATAGCTTCTTGAAAGATTTATGCGGTAATAATCACGTTCCGTAGTACATCCGAAACTCAGGGGAGACATTAACGTACCCTCGTTTTCAATGCGGAAAATGGGATTTTCAATTCTTTCGTAGCCGTTCATACATTCACGGGTGTTAAGATGCCAGAGCATTTCAAATCCCCCCGAAAGCGGTTTATCAGCCTCAAAAGTATTTTTGTTTGTAAAAATATACGAATCAGTTTCTGCGTTATAGGTACAATTCCAGTCCGAATCTGTCTGATCTGCTGCGGTTATGGGAACAAATGCTGCTCCGCTGCGGCGTACAGAACCGATATTTGGTATCGAAAAACTTACTGTTCCGGGCGAAAGAGCTTTAGTCATGGAAGATATCGGCGCGTAATAGCTTACCGTAAGCTTGACATCTATTTGCTGGCTCACATCGGATACAACTGATATATTCTTTTGTCCGTTGCTCCAATATGCATCAACCTGCCATCCTCTGAGAGTATCACCTTCATACATTACTATATCATCCGCAGTAACATAAAGGTTTATACCGCTCACAATAAGAAGTATCACCAACATAACTGATATAAATCTTGTTTTTACACTATTTTTTCTTATCATAATCACATTCCCCACTTTAATTAGTTGAATGATCAGCAAAAACTGCAAATACCATTCAATACTACATCTACATCTGTCAATAAAAACACATTATTTAATATAACTATTACAATAAAAACAATCTATTATATATTCGTTAAAGAACGCGCTAAATATTCACAAATACGTAAAACATACACTTAGTCATTTTAATTATATCATTTTAATTATATCATTTTAATTATATCATTTTAATTATCTCATTTCAAGTAGTTTATGCAATAAATACTTCCGACCGGCTACGGAAATTAATTTTGCCGGGCAGCTATCCTGGGGGAAACCCTTTGTTTGAAAACAAAGGGGTCGGGATGCCCCGACATGCATAAAATACTGATTTTACCATTAAAACAGACTTATAGTACAAGGCTGATTTGTTAGGGGAGCGCAGGCTCTGCGCCCCAGACCCCTTTCCTAAAAAAACGAATTTTATCTTATATAATCTTTGAAAATTGATTTCCGTGGCCCGGCGAGCCGCCGGACCCGTAACGCGGGGTTCGCTCCGCTGCGCATCCGCTCTGAACTCGCGGTTCATGCTGTACTGACCGCGTATCATGTAGTTTGAGCGGTTCGTTATTATCAATATAGTATGTATCGCTTAAAACCAGTTCAAGTATTATTTTCCTGAGCCGCCAAGCTCTGAGCTGCGAAGCCCGCGTATCAGGCTTCTTGAGCAGCTCATTTTTTACCATTGATAATATTTTTGCCAACTATAATTTCACACTGTCCGGCGAGCCGCTTTTTCTATTCCAACGGAATATTATATTTCTACGGAAACTGTGCAGATCTTCCGACCGCAGCACAGGCAGAAACTCCTATTGACAGAATAATACCTGACATTCTATCATTTAACATAAATACCTGTTTCAAGTAAACATATAAACGCAAATAAGTTGTATTTTGTGCCTGACTCCGTAGTTTTCTCCTGCGGAGGTCTTTTCGGGTTATTTGCTCTTGAATAGTACTATTGCGCCAATAATCACTGTCACCGCACATATTCCGATAAGAAGCGGCAGGCTCATTTCACCAATAACAGTATTGTTCGGATTCTGAGGATCATATCTGATCTCCGTTTTCTGTCCTACAGAATAATCGCTTTGGTTTGCATTTATCTCTGTCTGATATGTTTTTCCGTCAACTACATATTCCATAGTAACAATGTGATCGTTGGAAGAGTTGGGATCGTCAGGATCATAGATCACCGTAGGGTCATACTCGACCGAAACAACAGTTGCATCAGTTTTTACATAGTTCTGTGTGTTTATAAAAGAAACGACCAGAAATACTATTGACCCGAGTATCAGCACAATACCTGCTATTCTCATAATTACAGTTTTATTCATTGTCACTTTCCTTCCTTATTAAAATATTTTTGTGTCCCGGCATGTATTTAACGTACTTGCCCTTCGTAGTTATTTCTGCGGAGGGTTATGTTATTACATGACCTGTAATATTACATCTTGTTTCCTTGAACCGACATTACTATCCGCAATTTGGACAATACCAGCCTTCCGATTCACGCAGGGACTTCCATTTCATTTCGCCGCCGCATTTTTTACATTTCGGCGTTGTGCCACAGCCTCCTGCGACAGCCTGCAAAGCGTCCTCGCTAAGCTCGACATCATTTTCCGCAAGCATAGTCTGGAGTTCCTCCATTGTCTTGCACTGTCTTGCCTTCTCCTGCATTTCGGGGGACAGCTCGCCGATGTACTTTTCAAGTTCTTTTTTTATTTTGGTTTCCTCCTCAAAAATATTAATAATTTTTGCGTTTTGTTTCTTCTGCCCTGTATCCCGGGCTTTTTCGCCGGTAAACCCGTCAAGAGAGCCGTGCTGTTCTATCCAGACGTATTTGTTCCAGTTCTCACGGCTGAGATATATCTTTGCCGCAACAACGGGATTTCTGCGAAAATTCTCACTTTTGCATAGCTTTGCAAAAGTGTCGCTGTCAAGACACTGCTTCAAGAATAAAACCGCCTCGGTCTTGTATATGCCGGGTGAATATCTGGCAATCGTGAATGTTTTGCTGTTTCCTTTCATTTTGCATTGAACCGCTATATTTTACCAGCGGTTCTTTTTACCCTCCTTCCATTTTATTTTTTTACTCGTATATTTCCTGAGCGATAAAGGCTTCAGTCAATGCCGCCCAGGAGTAGGAATTCATATATTCTCCCCGATACGAATTGATAGCTTCTATGTCACCGCCTATAAAACGGTACATATCACAGTTGATCTTTTCGGGGCGGATACGCAGATTGCCCCTGCTCAGTTCAAAAATATCATCTGCATCATATTTTCTTAGCGTTTCACGCAGGCTTCGGATAATAACATCAAGCTGCTTCTGCATGGAACGGTCATACTGCTTGTCCTCAAAGAGTACCGCAAAGACATTCGCTCTGCTGACGCTGTGACCCTGCCTGTCGATAAGATATGCAAGCAGTTCCTTTGCCTTTGCACGGGGAAAATCTACTGTTTCACCGTTAACTGTCAGATCAAATTCTCCAAAGGTATTCGCCTCAATATGAACAGGTGCTTTTGCCTGCCTGTGGTCTGACATTGCGTGCTCGATCTCTGATATCAGCCGTTCCTTACCGACGGGCTTCATTATATAGCCCGAAGCGTGAAGCGCAAAGGCATCCACAGCATATTCTGAATACCCCGTCAGGAAAATGATCTTCATATCAGGACACAGCGTTTTTAGCTTTGCCGCAAGGACAAGACCATTCATATCCGGCATATTGATGTCCGTCAGGGTTATATCCGCCGTATTATCCTTCAGCCATATCAGTGCATCGTTAGCTTTCTGAAAACCCTTTACCTCCGGCTTCATAGGCAGCTCATGGCACAGAGATACCGTCAGGTCAAGCACCAGCGCAATGTGCAATGTGCAATGAACGACATTACACTTTATAGATTTAATTGCTTTCTTTTTTGTGTTTGGTTATTGATGCAAGTATTTTTATAAGTTCTTTACAATCGGAATACATACTTTCAAAAGCTTTGGTTTCTATATATCCGCTTTCATATAGTAGTTCAAGCCAATATTCTGTTTCATTAGCTTCTTTATAGGCAATATACATTTTAGCGTAAAAATCGGCTTTACTTTGTGCATTAACACCTTCTTTGGCATTTGCACCAACGCTTGTTCCGCTTCGAAGTATCTGCTTTGATAATACATATTCTTTCTTACTGTCACACAAGAATTGATACAGCTTTATTATTC
>CACWRT010000057.1 GCA_902763365.1 uncultured Ruminococcus sp. | reverse complement strand
AGTATATATTATAGAGAATACAGCACAAAAAACTTTTTTATTTTGAAACTCCCTATTTCCCCTACCCCCCAAGTGAAGCAGCATTTGTGACTAAGTTTAGACGCAGGGACAGCCCAAAGTATCAGACAAGCTTCAGCAGAAAAAGTTACTATCAGGGACGTGCAGATCTATACAGGTACAGATATTTTGTATGACGATCTGTATTATTGTACTGAAACAAATCGGAACAAGAATATTTCAAAGGGCGACATAATCTATCTGGAAAACAATTCAGTTCAAAGCTATGCTGCGTTCATTAATCCGTTGAAAGATACAACAACTCTCGGCGAACTTTATTCGAAATGATCCGATAATAAAAATAAAGCTTATTTTTGACATATACACTGCTGCCGCACCGGATAAACACAATTGTATTTTCTATGAATGAGTTAAAAAACATCATTTTCAAAGACTTCTGAATAATAAATATTGAAAAATTGATTTAAATTTGGTATGATAAGAGTAGTGTTTTTGCTATGAAAGGAGCTCAATAATGAATCATAAAAAATTGATTGCAAAAAAACTTATTGCTGCCGCTGCAGCAGGAACTTTGATACTCACTCTGCCGATGACAGGCTGTAATTTTCTGAACCAAAATGAGTCTTCCGAATCACAGAATTCAAACTCCGGTTCAGCTTCAACTTCCGCCGACAAAAAGGACGAAACTGTTGAAAAAGGTATTGCAATGAAATCCGAACACTACCAGATACCCTTCAACGTATTCCAGTATTTTTACAACTACAATTATGTAAGCTTTACAAACACATACGGCACAAGTATGTTAGACCCCAATAAGGATCTGAGCGAACAGTATTACAGCGAAGAGGAAAAAATTACATGGAAGGATTATTTTATCAGTTCCACAAAAGAGTATTTTTCTCAGATCATGCTTTTCGCTGAAGCAGCTCAGGCAGCAGGTCTTAAACTGACTGACGAGGATATCAAAACTCTTGATGACAGCTACAATCAGATGGTTGAAGTTGCCAAGGAAAACAATAAAACAATAGACGAGTACTTCAAAGAACTGTACGGTGACGGCATAACAAAGGAAGACATCCGCAATATGCAGGAAATGTCCACACTTGGACTTAAATACCGCAATCAGCTCAATGATGGGTACAAGATCACCGACCAGGAATACGAAGCAGAATACAACAAGAACAAAACTCAGTATCAGGTAGCCGATTATTATACATACACCTTCAACGTATCTACCTCATCAGATGAAGAAAGTCAGAATTCCGCAAGCAGCGATAATGCTAAGAAGGCAATTAAAGAATACGCTGACGCACTTGCAAACAGCACGAACGCAAAGGAATTCAACGACTACCTTACAAAATATCTCAAGGCTAATCCGGGACTGGTTCACGTTGAAACATCAGGTGAAGAATCTCTCACCGAGGAAAAATTCAATTCTTCCGTAAATGATGCTGTTGAATCCTGCGCAAGACTGAAAGCTCCCTATGACGATACAACAGATACCGCAAAGTGGATCTTTGACTCTTCAAGAAAAGCAGGAGATACCAATATTCTTGAAATTGATACAGGATATCAGGTTGTTCTGGTTGAAAAACCGCTGTACAGAGATGAATCATCCACCCGCAGTGTGCGTCATATTCTTATAGACGCATCCAGCGTTGTCAGCGCAGGCATTGCTGCTGATGCCGAATCCGTAACAGACGAACAGATCAAGGCTCAGGCAGTGAAGATCTATAACGAATGGACAAGCAAGGATACAACAGAAGACAAATTTGCCGAGCTTGCAAACAAATACAGCACTGATCCCGGTTCAAACACAAACGGCGGTCTTTATACAAATGTAACCGAAGGTCAGATGGTTCCTACATTCAATGACTGGCTCTTCGACAAAGGACGCAAGCAGGGCGACTCCGGCATTGTAAAATCAGATTATGGCTATCATATCATGTATTATGTGGGAACAGGTCTTAAAAGCTGGCAGATCAGCATGGACGCTACACTCAGACAGCAAAAGCTCAATGAAGATTATGAGTCCTTCAAGACAAAGTATAATATCGAATATGATGATGAACTCATAAGTAAAGTACAGATAACTCAGACTGATGAAGAAAGTGCCGCTGAATCCAGTGCTGCAAACCTCGCAAATCAGTGATAGGATAAACGGACACGGTCATATGACTGTGTCCGTTGCTTCAAAATAATATCGTTTATTTTTGAACATATCATCAGAAATGATGATTTAAATAATATTTACCGGAATGTGAAAGAAAGGAGCAAAAACTATGTACGAAGAATTGAAAAATGTTATTGAGGGCAGCAGCAACATTGTTTTTTTCGGCGGCGCGGGAGTTTCAACAGAAAGCGGTATACCAGACTTCCGCAGCGTGGACGGTCTTTACAATCAGAAGTATAAATATCCCCCGGAAACCATCCTCAGCCACAGCTTTTTTATGACAAAGCCCAATGACTTCTATGAATTCTACCGTGACAAGATGATCTGCCTTGACGCCAAACCCAATAATGCCCACATTGCACTTGCAAAGCTTGAACAGCAGGGAAAGCTGAAGGCTGTTGTAACACAGAATATTGACGGTCTGCATCAGGCGGCAGGAAGCAAAAAGGTATTTGAGCTTCACGGTTCTGTCATGAGAAATTACTGCATGAAATGCCATAAATTCTATGACATCTCAATTATCACAGATACCGAAGGAGTTCCCCGCTGTAAATGCGGCGGCATAATAAAGCCCGATGTTGTGCTGTATGAAGAAGGTCTTGATGATAAAACAGTGACCGGTGCCGTCAAAGCCATAGCAAAGGCAGATGTGCTTATCATCGGCGGTACTTCCCTCAATGTCTATCCCGCAGCCGGATTCCTCAACTATTTCTCGGGCAGCAAAATAGTTCTGCTGAACAAAAGCTCAACTCCCTTCGACAGCCATGCCGATATCGTTATACGTGATCCTATCGGTCAGGTTCTCGGCGAAGTGGTGCTGTAATTTGTTTCCCTGCTAACGCAGCGACCAAGGGCGCAGCTTCGTCAATTGGGTTTATCCTTAAATTGAAAAAGATTCGCCGGGATAACAATTACATAAAAAACTATCCCCTGATATCTGTATGTTCACGGTTATCAGGGGATATTATTTACGAAAAACTCAGAGTGCTTCTTTCATTGAACGCACATACTCACCGACATATTCGGGAGAATCCTTGCCGTATTTTTCGATTATCTTTATAACTGCCGAACCTACTATAGCACCGTCAGACACTGCCGCCATATCATGTGCCTGCTGAGGTGTGGAAATGCCGAAGCCTATAGCGCAGGGTACATCCGTACTTTCTCTGATTACATTTACTATCGAAGAAAGATCGGTATTTATCTCGCTTCTGACTCCTGTTACTCCAAGACTCGACACAAGATAGATAAAGCCTTCCGCTTCTTTTGCTATCATGCTTACACGCTTATCGGATGTTGGCGCAATAAGTGATATGAGGTCTACGTCATATTTATGGCATACGGAAAGAAATTCTTCTTTTTCTTCAAACGGAATATCGGGAAGTATAAGCCCGTCTATTCCTGTTTCGGCACAGGTGCGTATAAACCTGTCCGAACCGTATGAGAATACAACATTTGCATATGTCATGAACACCATAGGAACAGTTACATCTTTTCTGAGCTCCCTTACAAGGTCAAACACCTTATCAGTATTTACTCCCCCGCTTAGTGCGCGGATATTTGCAGCCTGTATTACAGGACCTTCTGCTGTGGGATCGGAAAAAGGTATGCCAAGCTCAATAAGATCCGCTCCGTTTGCGGCCACTGCCCTGACTATTGCAGCAGTAGTTTCAAGATCGGGATCACCACAGGTTATGAAGGGAATAAATGCCTTTCCGCGTGAAAATGCCTGTCTTATCTTAGTCATAAATATCTTCCCCCTTATAACGCGCTATGGCAGCGCAGTCCTTATCTCCTCTGCCCGAAACCGTAACTACTATTATCTTATCCTTATCCAGAGTCGGCGCAAGCTTTATAGCGTGAGCAATAGCGTGAGATGATTCTATAGCAGGGATTATGCCCTCTGTCTTTGAAAGATACTCAAAAGCATCAACTGCCTCGTCATCGGTTATTGCCACATATTCGGCTCTGCCTGTATCATGAAGATATGCGTGTTCCGGTCCTACTCCCGGGTAATCAAGTCCTGCCGAAATAGAATAAACGGGAGCTATCTGTCCGTGATCATCCTGACAGAAATAAGACTTCATGCCGTGGAATATCCCGAGCTTTCCTGTAGCTATAGTTGCAGCTGTTTCAAAAGTATCAATACCTCTGCCCGCTGCTTCGCAGCCGATCAGGCGGACATCCTTATCGTTTATGAAATGATAGAAGCTGCCTATAGCATTTGAACCGCCGCCTACACAGGCAAG
Organism: uncultured Ruminococcus sp.; assembly: GCA_902763365.1. Classification (GTDB taxonomy): domain Bacteria; phylum Bacillota; class Clostridia; order Oscillospirales; family Acutalibacteraceae; genus UBA1213. Next base: position 12,712 of record CACWRT010000057.1, on the reverse strand, counting down.
TACTGCATCAGGAAGTCTGCCTTCTTTTTCAATCATCTGCTGCTTTATTTCCTTAGAAATGACCGCCTGAAAATCACGTACAATTGTCGGGAACGGATGAGGTCCCATTACCGATCCAAGACAATAATGTGTATCGTCAATACGTTTTGTCCACTCTCTCATAGCCTCTGAAACAGCGTCTTTAAGTGTTGCCGTACCGCTTTTTACGGGAATGACCTCTGCTCCGAGCAGCCTCATTCTGTAAACATTGAGTGCCTGTCTTTTGGTATCTTCCTCACCCATAAATACAACACATTCCATTCCCATAAGCGCAGCCGCTGTTGCCGTAGCAACACCATGCTGACCTGCGCCTGTTTCGGCTATAAGTCTTGTTTTGCCCATTTTCTTTGCAAGAAGTGCCTGTCCCAGAACATTATTTATCTTATGCGCGCCTGTATGGTTCAGATCCTCTCTTTTGAGATAGATCTTTGCTCCGCCAAGATCCTTTGTCATATTTGCCGCATAATAAAGTCTTGAAGGTCTGCCTGCATAATCATTGAAGAGTTCCTCAAGTTCACGGCAAAAATCGGGATCGTTTTTATAATGTTCATAAGCCTGTTCAAGCTCTATAACAGCATTCATAAGTGTTTCGGGGATATATTGTCCGCCGTGAATGCCAAAGCGTCCCTTTGGGTTAGTCATTACAGTCAATCCTTTCTTACGGCTTTTACAAAAGCCGTCATCTTTTTCTTATCCTTTTTTCCTTCACTCTCTATACCCGAGCTTACGTCAAGTCCCCAGGGGTCGAGAGCTTCTATCGCTGCTCCGGCATTGGACGGATCAAGTCCGCCTGCCAAAAAATACGGCCGCTTTACCGCTGAACCTATCAGCGACCAGTCAAAAGTCCGTCCATCTCCCGCGCCGGCATCAAGCAGGATCATATCCGCCGGACTTTTTTCGGCTTTTAATGCGTCCTCTTTAGTTTTTATCCTGAATGCTTTTATAACAGGCTTACCCGTCATTTTCTTCAGACTCAGGATATACTGTTCATCCTCATCTCCGTGCAGCTGAGCAATATCTATTATACCACGTTTCAGAAAATCTGCAACAGCTATAATATCTTCATTTATAAATACACCCACAGATTTTATGCTGTTTTTCAGTTTGCTTTTGAGAAAATCTGCCATTTCGGGCGAAATATACCTCTTGCTTTTCTTCCAGAAAACAAAACCGATATAATCGGGCATTATTTCATTTACTGCATCTATGTCCTCTTCCCTTGTCAGACCGCACATTTTTATTTTTGTCATTTTCCGTACCTCAGCAGAGAAAGCATCTTCCCTTTATCTTCGGCTCTCATAAGAGTTTCCCCCACAAGCACCGCATCTGCCCCTATATTTCTCAGCTTTTCCACATCCTCATATCCTTTGATACCGCTTTCAGACACAAACAATACATCCTGCGGAATAAGCTCCCTGAGCCTTCGGCTGTTGTCGGTATTTACCGAAAAATCACGGAGATTTCTGTTATTCACTCCGATGATACTTGCGCCGCACTCAAGTGCCGTCTCAACCTCATCCTCATCATGCGCCTCTGTCAGCGCTGAAAGACCAAGCTCATCACAAAGTGTAAGATATTCTTTCAGCTGCACTCGGTCAAGTATTGAACAGATAAGCAAAACAGCAGAAGCTCCCAAAAGTATTGCCTGATATATCATATAATCGTCAACGGTAAAATCTTTTCTGAGACATGGTATTGACACAGTCTGTGCAATTTCCTCAAGATATCTGTCGCTGCCCAAAAACCATTTCGGTTCGGTCAGAACGGATATACAATCCGCTCCTGCGGCTTCATATTCCTTAGCTATCTCCGGATATGGAAAATCCTCTGCTATAATTCCTTTTGAAGGGGAAGCTTTCTTACATTCGCATATAAAGGAAATATCTTCGCCCTTCAATGCTTTTTCAAATGCTCCGTTACACTTCGGCATAGCTGAAACGATATTTACAAGCTCCTGTTCAGGCATGATACGTTTGTATTCAGCACAACGCTGCTTTGCATGGTCTGCAAGCTTATCAAGTATGTTCATGCTTTTTCCTCCGGACGGTTGCTGACTTCTACAAATTTTTCAAGTGTCTGTGCTGCTTTTCCCGAATCTATAAGCTCTGCCGCAAGGTCAATTCCTTCCTTCATGGTGTCTGCCTTTCCTGCAATATATAAAGCGGCGCCTGCATTCATAAGGACTGCATTACGGCGTACTCCCTTTTCGCCGCTGAGTATTGCGCGGGTCATAGCTGCATTTTCGGCAGGTGATCCGCCTTTGAGTTCATCCTTGGTGCAGCGGTCAATACCGAACTGTTCGGGAGTTATTGTATATGTCTTATACCAGCCGTCTTTTATTTCACATACCTTTGTGGGTGAGCTGAGCGAAATCTCATCCAGCTTATCTGTGCCGTAAACCACCATACCTCTCTTTACACCGAGATCAATAAGCACCTGAGCCAAAGGCTCCACAAGGTATTCATCATATACTCCCAAAAGCTGCATTGAAGGCATTGACGGATTCGTAAGAGGACCAAGTATATTGAATACTGTACGGAAACCCAGCTCTCTGCGTATTGCACCTACATATTTCATGGAAGTGTGATACTTCTGCGCAAAGAAGAAGCACATACCAACCTCTTTCAGAAGTTCAACACATTTTTCGGGACTTTGCTCAATATTTACTCCAAGCGCTTCAAGACAATCCGCTGTACCGCTTTTTGAAGAGGCTGCGCGGTTGCCGTGTTTAGCCACCTTCACTCCGCCTGCTGCTGCTACAAGGGCAGAAGTCGTTGAAATATTGAAGCTGTTGGAATTATCTCCGCCTGTTCCCACTATCTCAAGAACATCCATTCCTGTTTCAACTTTAGTTGCATGATCTCTCATAGCCGCTGCGCAGCCTGAGATCTCGGCAGTAGTTTCCGCCTTTGCGCTTTTTGTTGAGAGAGCTGCTAAGAATGCGGCATTTTGTGTCGGAGTAGTTTCACCGCTCATTATTTCATTCATTACGGTATATGCCTCATCGTAGGTAAGATCCTCTTTGCTGACGATTTTTACAATTGCTTCTTTGATCATTTGTGAACATCCTTTCTTTGTTTTTGGAAACGCTGATTAATTCATTAATAAGCGTCTGGGATATGGAACAAAGCCCCACGCATAGCCGATTCCGACTTTCTACAAACCTTTAAATCGAATTTACTCAGCATTTCCTTTGATTTTATAATATTATAATTCTATAAAATTTCTCAGCATTTTACCGCCCAGGGGAGTCATTATTGATTCCGGATGGAACTGTACTCCGAAGATCGGATACTCTTTATGCTGTACTGCCATTATCTCTCCGTCATCTGTTTTTGCAGTGACCTGAAGACACTCGGGGATCGTATCCCTGTCTGCCGCAAGAGAATGATATCTTGCAACAAGCGTTGTTTCGGGACAGCCTTTAAAAAGCTTTGCGGAAGTATCCAGATAAGCTGTTGACTGTTTGCCGTGCATCATCTTTGACGCATATGTCACCCTTGCCCCGAAGGCAAGACAAATTGCCTGGTGACCAAGACATACGCCCAACAGCGGGATATCCTTGCCAAGCTGTGACGCCGCCTGAGTTATTATGCCTGCGTTTTCCGGTCTGCCCGGTCCCGGGGATAATATTATCCTGTCGGGAGAAAGCTTTCTTATTTCATCTACGGTCATTTCGTCGTTTCTTATAACTTTTATGTCAGGCTCAATACTTCCGATGAGCTGATAAAGATTATATGAAAAGCTGTCATAATTGTCTATAAGTAATATCATACCTCATCCTCCTGTGCCTGTTTAAGAGCCTTTACAACTGCCCCTGCTTTATTTATACATTCCTGATATTCCTTTTCGGGTACAGAATCAGCTACTATACCCGCACCGCTTCTGACGAATACCTTACCGTTTTTCTTATATGCGATCCTTATTGCTATACAGGTATCCATATTCCCCGTAAAGTCAATGTAGCCTATTGCTCCGCCGTAGATACCTCTTTTGTTGTTTTCAAGCTCCCCGATAAGCTGGCAGGCTCTTATTTTAGGCGCGCCCGAAAGGGTTCCTGCGGGCAGTACTGATTCAACTGCGTCAAGAGCATCCTTATCCTCTCTTATGACACCTCTGACTGTAGAACCTATATGCATTACATGGGAGAATCTTTCTATGAGATGAAGCTTTTCAACTTCAACCGTTCCGAAACGGCTTATCCTGCCGAGATCGTTTCGTCCCAGGTCTACAAGCATATTGTGCTCAGCCAGCTCCTTTTCATCGGAAAGCAGTTCCTTTTCAAGAGCCTTATCCTCTTCGTCTGTTTTTCCTCTCGGACGTGTGCCTGCAAGCGGAAATGTATGAAGAACACCGTTTTCAAGCTTTACAAGTGTTTCGGGTGATGCTCCCGCAACCTCAACATCCGTTCCGGAGAAATAGAACATATACGGTGAGGGATTAATTGTGCGAAGAACACGGTATGTATTCAGCAGACTTCCTTCAAATGGTGCGCTGAGCCTGTTGGACAAAACTATCTGGAAAATATCGCCTTCACGGATATAGTTCTTGGCTTTTTCTACCATATTGCAGTATTCATCCTGATCAAAAAGCGGAGTAACTTCTCCCAAAAGTCTGCCTGTATCATTCTGCTTTTTTTCGCCGTTAATGAGCAGATCGGCAAGCTGTTTCAGTTCCATTACAGCACGGTTGTAGCCGACTTCAATATCACTGAGTTTCATATTGGCAATAAGCACAAGCTTCTGACGCATATTATCAAATGCTATTATCTTGTCAAACAGCATAAGGTCAACATCCTTGAACTGTTCGCTGTCTTCCGTATCACGTTTTACTTCGGGTTCGCTGTACGCAAGGTAGTCGTAGGAAAAATATCCTACAAGTCCGCCTGTAAAGGGCGGCAGGTCATCGAAGCGGGGACTTCTGTATCCGCTGAGCAACTTCCTCAGAAAATCCGAGGGATCATCTGTGTGAACATTTATATCCCCTGCTTTAAGATCACCGTCAATACAGGTTATTTCCATTTTGGGTTCAAGTCCGAGAAACGTATACCTTCCCCATTTATCATTTGCCTGCGCCGATTCAAGCATAAAACAGTGAGTGGATACATTTTTTAGCTTACGCATAGCCTCTATGGGTGTTATGAAATCCGACAGAAGCTCACAGCTTACGGGGACTATGTCGTATTCTCCTGATGATGCAATTTCTTTTATTTTGTTTATATCGGGTCTGAATTCCATATTTTTGCCTCCTTGTTTTTTACAGTTCTTTATTTGTCAATATAACGTATCAGCTGTACACGGGAATCAATTTTGCCGGGGCAGATATACCGGGGGACCCCTTTTCTAAAAAAACGAATTTTCTTATATAATCTTTGAAAAATGATTTCCGTGTCAGCTGTAATCCTCGGCACTCTGCCCGAAAAGCGGAATAAAAACAAAAAGTCCTTGACAGAGTACATTTCTCTGTCAAGGACGAATAATTATACTATCCGTGGTGCCACCTTGATTCACGGCAATACCGTGCGCTTAGCGGGATACCATCATATCCCCGGCAAATAACGTCTGCCTTCAACGTCACAGAATACTCCGGAATGATCCGTTTGACTGTGCCCTCAGCGGTCCATTTGACAGTTTGTTTCTTACCTGACTCTCAGCATCACAGGCTCTCTGTAAAGTCATCACTGCCTTTATCTCCGCTTCAACGGTTTCGTATTAACTTGCGAATATTATAACACCATTAAAAAAAATTGTCAATACTATATTTTTAATGATTCAAGAAAATTTCAAACGCTGAACAAACAAAAAAGTTCAGAAACAGCTCAAAGCGTAAAACTGCATATATGTTATATTCCCTGAGCTGCGAAGCTGCCATGAACTATAAGATTATAAACTATCTGTGAGCGTTTCTACAGCACTCTTTAGTTCGTCTGTTCTGTTTGTTTTTTCCCATGCTACACCCAGGTCTTCCCTTCCCATATGACCGTAAGCAGCAAGCTTGCGGTATACAGGCTTTTTCAGATCAAGATCTCTGATTATAGCGGCGGGTCTCAGATCAAATACCTTTGAAACAGCCTTGGAAAGAATTTCATCGCTTACCTTGCCTGTACCGAAGCTGTCTACCATTATAGAAACAGGCTTTGCAACGCCTATTGCATACGAAAGCTGTATCTCGCACTTCTGTGCAAGTCCTGCGGCAACAACGTTCTTTGCTGCCCATCTTGCAGCATATGCTGCACTTCTGTCCACCTTAGTCGGGTCTTTGCCGGAAAAAGCTCCGCCGCCGTGTCTTGAATAACCGCCGTATGTGTCAACGATTATCTTTCTTCCCGTAAGACCTGTATCTGCGGCAGGACCGCCGAGTACAAATCTTCCCGTTGGATTGACAAGTATTCTTGTATCGTCGTCCATAAGTTCTTCGGGGATAACAGGAGCGATCACATACTTGACAAGATCACTGCGTATCTGCTCTATAGAAGCTTCCTCTGCGTGCTGGGTAGAGATAAGGACTGTATCTATCCTGACAGGTTTATTGTCATCATATTCAACAGTTACCTGAGTTTTTCCGTCCGGACGGAGATAGCCGAGAGTACCGTCCTTTCTGACCTGCGCAAGACGTTTTGCCAGCTTATGTGCAAGGGATATAGGAAGCGGCATAAGCTCGGGGGTCTCATCGCAGGCATAACCGAACATTATACCCTGATCGCCTGCGCCTGTGACATCGAGCTGATCCTCAAAACCCTCTCTGTGTTCGAATGAATTATTTACACCCATTGCTATATCGGGAGACTGAGAATCAATTGAGGATATAACTGCGCAGGTATTGCCGTTAAAACCACATTCGGGTCTGTCATAGCCTATGGAATTTATAACTCCTCTTGCAATACTGTCTATATCTGCATAACAGCTTGTAGTTATTTCTCCCATTACATGAATAAGTCCTGTAGTTGCGCTTACCTCGCAGGCAACATGGGCCTCAGGATCCATTTCCAGTATAGTATCAAGCACGGCATCCGAGATCTGGTCGCATACCTTATCGGGATGTCCTTCTGTTACCGATTCGGATGTAAATAAAAACTTTGCCATTCTTTTCTATCTCCTCTGTTTTAGTTATTGTTTATAGCGGAAGCAGTAAATAATTATTCATTATTCACTATTCATTATGAACTGTCTGCATCACACTTTTTCGGGTTCGGGATATGATACGCCGAAGGTTTCAACTGTAACGGACTTCATTACCTGGGGATCAAGAGGCTTATCCCTCATATCTGTATCTGTTTCAGCTATTTTATTGACTACATCCATACCTTCGGTCACCTTGCCGAAAGCGGCATACTGTCCGTCAAGATGAGGTGAAGTCTTGTGCATGATAAAGAACTGTGATCCCGCGCTGTTCGGGAACATAGTTCTTGCCATAGAAAGAACTCCCTCTGTATGCTTCAGATCATTTTTGAAGCCGTTGCCTGTGAATTCGCCTTTGATATGATATCCCGGACCGCCCGTACCTGTTCCTTCGGGGCAGCCGCCCTGAAGCATGAAATTATAGATTACTCTGTGAAATGTAAGACCGTTATAGTAGCCTTTCAGGATCAGGCTTATAAAATTGTTTACGGTATTAGGCGCTATCTGCGGATAAAGCTCTGCCTTTATGATATCGCCGTTTTCCATTTCGATAGTTACAACAGGATTCTGTGCCATAATAATTTACCTCCATCATTCCGTATATTCCGGATTTATAATTAAATAAAACATACTATAATATACTAACTTATTTTTGTCCGATAATCAACAGATAAAACAAGTTTCGGGATTTTACACAAATAAAATCGGATCAGCCAATTTCTTTATGATATGTTTCAAGGATCTTTTCCGAGAATATTGCAAAAGAAATATTACTGCGATCGCTTGAGGTATATGCGCCGTCAAGACTGAAAGTGAAATCGAAATACTGATTTGCGAAACCCACAGACGGATTTACAACACCCTGATAATTATTTCTTGCAAGCTCATACACGGAATTGAATCTGTTCACATCAAGTATATCCGAATCTGCGATACGCTTCAGTGCCGCTTCATATTCATTTGTCAGAAAAGCATTTCCGTTCAGTATAGAGTAATTTATAACAGGGTTAGCCTGTGTCTGTCTTGCACCTGCCGCTATACTCGAATAGGGGGACTGCTTGGTCATTCCTGTTCCGTCGGGGTTATAGCCGAAAGTTATACCCATTGTTCTGTCATTATCATAAGGAATGAAAATTGCTTTTCCGTTATCCTTCCTGAAATAGATATAGTGATTGTTGTAATTGTTTCTTATATCATCAGGATCGCCTGCAAAATAGCTTGCTGCAAGGAAATTTGCCAGATAATCGGTATCTATCACACTTTCAAAGCTTGCCTTATCATTCCTGGTTGCGAGTACATTCAGAAGATTACGCAGAGAAGCATGATTTGAAGATTTTTCATTTGTTTTGAGATTGAAGTTATATTTTGTGCCTCTGTCTTTATCATCAACACCGTATGTAACCTGATTGCTGATATAGTTGCAGGGTTTCATGGTCCAGCCGCATTTATACAGATCTCCGCCCAGCGCTGACGCAGGAAGACGCTTCTCAAGAAACAGTTCATCCACCGGTTCATACAATCTCATTACACCGAAGTTTGTACCGTTCATTATGAACTGCGTAAGTCCGATATTCTGAGCAAGCACACCGTTTTCCTTAAACATTTCGCTTGCATAGATCTCTCTTACATTTGTATTGTCATAGCAGCTGTTCCATTTAAGATCCATTTTTTTGAGAGTTGCAAATCGGCGGTTCTTGCGGGCATTTCTTTCTTCCTGGCTGGACCATTTTTTTGCTTCGCTGCCGTAGTAGGTCTTATCATCAAATGTTTCATTGAAGCTCAGCTTATAATGTGACAGATTCATATTGCCCCGTTCATCATATACAGGCGAAAGGGACATATTGCCTTTCAGTCGGATTCCGACCTCTTCCATTTTAAACTGCTGACCGTTTACAGTTACTGTAAGTGTAGCCTTGCGGTAAATCGGAGATTTGGAATTATTTCTTTCGTATGTATAATAGTCATTCTGTAATTTATCAAGCTCTGTTTTTGGTACATCAAGCTGAACCGTTATCTTATTTGCAAGATTGAACAAACTGTTGAAAAGGTTGATATCCCCCACACTGTTGTTATCCACTTTAGTTTGGGCAGGCTGCTGCGGAGATGGACTGCTTGTCTGAGATGAAGGCTTGCTTGTTTCGGTTTTTTGTGATGATGACTGCTGCTGTGTTTTTTGCGTACTGCTCGTCTGCTTTGAGTCAGGGCTGCTTGTGGTGGTCACGGTAGTCTTTTTCTGATCTGATGCTTTGCTGTTTTGCTTTGATGTCTGTGATTTTGAAGCCTGTGAGCCTTTACTGCTTTGAGATGTCTGTGCAGATGAAGCCTTGACTGAACTTTCGGATACTTCGGAACTATTGCCGGCAGCTTCTGTTGCCTCGGGTACGCTTATTTCCGAAACAGTGTCATCCGCTGATACATCAGAAGCAGCAGCGTCCTGCTCGTATGATACGACGCTTTCAGCAGAATTATTCTCTGTATTATCATCCTGACCATTCGGAGCACAGGCTGTTGCAAGATTTGCTGCAATAATAAGTGATATTAATAATGCTATTTTTCTTTTTGCCATGTTTTTTCACCTCATGTGGTTGTAGATATAATCAGAAATTTCTGCCGTTATATCCCCAGTTTTCCACTTCTTCATATTTAACATATATTCTGTCCGGAGCTATGGACAGCTGAGAAGATATTATCTTTGTTATCTCAGCAGTAAGGGCATCATATTCATCCCTGCCTGCACTGCCATAGATTTTTACCTCGATAAAAGCATTCGGCGTATTTTTATCGCCTCTGAAATAAAGACGCTGTTCATCCTCGATATTCACCATAAGCCATGCTTCACTCTTGCCTCTTATACATCTTATTGCCTGTCCCAAAGCAGATTTGATATTTTCTTCTTTCTCCTCACCCACCTTGACATTTACTTTTGCATTAATAAACGGCATACTTATCACCTCATGAAATATTAATTGTTTTTATCTGAAACAGACTTCATGAAAGTCTGAATTCGATCGTCGCTGATATTACCTTTGCTTTCAACTATTTCCGTGAGCATCATACTTTTATTTATTCTGCTGATAAAGCTGTTGCTTATAACAGAATATCTTACGTGCATCTGTTCTTTCTGTGCTTCCACTGCCGAGTACAGTGGATCGGCAGTTATTGCGTAATACTCCGAAACATCAACGGAAGGTATACTTCCCACCGAGTAGTACATACCTATCTGAGAACGGGGACGGCTGATATAATATGCAAAAAGCTGTGCGGTAAAGGGATATTTTGACCGTGGATCAACACCAAGTACATCATATCCGTAAAATGAATGTATCTTTTTCATCTCACCTGCAATTTCAACAGAAGGCAGCGGCGCTATTCCCGTGTTTTCATCACCTATAGCCTTTTTCACATTTACTGTATCGCTGCCGTCAATCACCGCAGCACAGATGCTTCCATCAGCAAACCCGGTCTGTATCCTATCTATACCGCCGCTGCATATCAGTCCTTTTCCCTGATAAGAGGACAGTCTGCATAAAGCTTTTACGGCATTTACTCCGTTTTCATTATCATATCCGATCACCTGATTTTTGCCGTCAAAGATAGGTTCACACCCTGCTGCAAGAAATATCCCTGCACTGGTCACCGGATCTCCTATATTATAATACAGACTTTTTTGCTTTAGTGAAGCTGTCTTTATTATTGTATCAATATTTTCCGTTTCATCCTCTGAAAAAACACGCTTATCATATACCAGCACCTTACTCTTGCATGATGACATAGGAAAACCGTACTGCTTTTCTCTGAATGTACAGGAACGGATACTTTCGGCTGTATCGGATGACATAGAGTAATTCCGCAGCTTGTCATTTACCTTAACGACCTTACCTTCCGATACAAGCTTTTCAAGTGACGAATCATCATAAATAAAAACATCGGCCATCTGTCTGCTGTTCTCATCCGTAATGATCGTTATATCTATACTGTAACGTTCATCATCCGCAAACTGCCATTTGAACTCTCCCGCCATTCTTTTATAATCGTCAGCGTGATCCTGCGGACAAAGAACACATATTTCAGTTTTTTTATATGTTGCCTCTCCTGCAATAGCATCCCTGGCGGCAGTCGCAAAAGGATCCCGCTCGGGATCTCCGTCAGAATTGCTTACCTCCTTTGTAAAGATTTCCCAGCTTTTCAGCATATCACTGAAATACTCAATGTTTTCCATTTCCTGTTCTATAGGATCGGATGACTGGGTTATTTCAGTTTCTTTTTCATCAGAGCAGCCGCTGATAATAAATGTTATCACAAGTACAATACAGATTAATATATTGGTAGGTCTATATTTTTTAAGCCGCATTTTAATTCTCCCCGCCGCCGGAGCTTTTCCTCCCCTGCGGCTAAACTGCATAAATAAATTATTATCAAATTATTCAGAATACTGATCCCGGGCAGCCTTATTGTTCTCCCTGTTTATTTTCTTGACAAAATATTTTTGTATCACCTGAGCGTTAGGGTCTTTCGGATTTTCCAGTACATTGCCTTCCGAATAGATTTTTACAAGTTTAGGCTTACCCGATTCATAAACTATTCCATATAGTGTAGTCACACCAAGATCTCTGCCGTTTTCTTCTTTATTGAATTCCGCCTTTGGATCCACATATCCGAGCACCTCTGCAAGATTGCCCATATCTGACTCAGATATGTATTCATCAGCTTTAAGTTCATCTTTTTTCTGAACAACAAGATCAAACGCTTCTGAGGGAAGAACCTCTTTTGTGTTTCTTGCAAGTGTGTACTCGATCTTTCTTCCCTGATTATCGATCAGAAATCCGCTGACATCTGCACTCACCGACAGATTGAGATTATAGCTGAAAAACAAAAATTCCTGATCTGCTTTTACTCCCTCTCCATCCACACTCTGAGATGCTGCCGTACTTTCTGCTTTTTCGGATGCCTGCCGTTCAAGATCACTTTTGGTCAGATTCAGCATGAGTGCAAATACTCCTGCCGCTATCAATACTGCTATCGTCGCTGTCATTAATTTTTTCATTCCGTCCATAATTCATACACCGACCCCTCTATTTATTAATAATTAATAACTATTATATCATATCCATACACATTTATCAATTACCAATTTTCCGCCCGGCGAGCCCGCCCGGCGAGCCGCCAGCGTGACGCTGGACCCTAAACGCGGGTATCGCTCCGCTTCGCATACGCTCTGAACTCGCCGTTCAAGCTTCACTGCCCGCGTATCAGGCTTCTTGAGCGGCTCAATGACAAACAAAACAAATGTCAGCTATGAAAAATGAGATGCCATGCTCTGAGCCCTGAACTCTTAGCTCTGAGCTGCGAAGCCCGGCGAGCCGCCGGTCCCTAAACGCGGGTATCGCTGCGCTTACGCTCCGCTCTGAACTTGCGGTTCATGCTGTACTGCCCGCGTATCGGGCTTTTTAAGCGGTTCAATGACAAACAAAACAAATGTCAGCTATGAAAAATGAGATGCCAAGCTCTGAGCTCTTAGCTCTTAGCTTTGAGCTATGAACCCCGGCGAGCCGCCG
>CACWRT010000056.1 GCA_902763365.1 uncultured Ruminococcus sp. | reverse complement strand
AAGAGCCGTTTTGCTTGCAATTCTTTATCCGATATTCTTATTGAGACTGCAATATAATGCACAATTCAAATTGCTTGATTATTGAGCAGACACTAATTAGTACAAGACCGCACCTGATATTCTTTACTAGGTACGGTTTTGTTTTGCTCTGTAATACTTTTCACGCACTGAACCCGGTAAAACACCCCTCACTCACATCATAATATAGTATCGTCTGATATTTTGCACCTGTTTCAAATACGATCATTATTTCATCTCCGCTTGAATAAATGTGGTACTCCTGTTCGGAAGGCTTTCCGTCATTCCCTGACAAGTGGAACGGAAATGCAACCGTTATTTCGCTGTCGTTCTGATACATTGAAAAAATAGCGGTAACAATACTCAAATAGGGCATTTCTTCAGTTTTTTCCTCAAAACAGCTTACGGATAACTGTTGCTTTTTATCGGAAAGATTCTTAAACAGCTTACTAAACCAGTCAGATATTTTGTTATCGTGATAATCCGAACTCAACGTTTTTGCCTGCTCCAAAAATATTCTTCTCTGATCTTCTATAAACACATCATAGTCATCAATTTCAGCATCCTGAGCATTATTCGGAAAATAAAGATCGTTCCAATGCGGCAAAAAAGCATTTATATCGGAGATCAGCTTTTTACTTGCCTGGTTTACTTCTGCAGGTGTTGCTTCTTTGCTGTCAAGGTCGGACAAGCGGTAATACAATACACGGAGATCATCAAGTCTGATAATAAGGCTCAGTTCCTTCGTTTTATCGTCCGATACACTTATGGTATGATCCTGAATACAGATCAGTCCGGTATCCTTTTCGATCCTTGCGGCAGAAAGCAGATCCTGACATTCTATACCCGAAAAAACAAATACAGTCATTTCAAGCTTGCCTTCAAGGGCGGTCATTGCGTCATTTGTCATTTTTTCGGTGCTTTTGTCCCACAGCTCCGAATGTGCCGCTTCTTCGGTTTTTCCGAATTGCTGAGCATACAGATCATTCAGATAGTCACTGACGGTCATCGTTTCGCTTTTGATCGCCGCCATTCTCGGATAAAATCGGCTGTCATCCTCGTCATTGATGACCATGAGCTGTGTGTTTGTGCTTTTTGTATAGGTATATACCTTGTCAGTTTCATCGGGCATCAACGCTCTGCATATATACTGACAGCCTATTTCAAAAGCTACGAGTGCGGTTATCAGCACTATCGGCAGAATGTTCTTATTTATTATTTTCATCATACCCTGCACCTCCTGCTTTGACAGTTACCGTTATTGCTGTTCCTTTATTTACTTCACTTTTAAGTCGAATAACAGCTTCATGCTTTTTTGCTATCTCCGCACAAAGAGCAAGTCCCAGACCTGCACCTCCTGCTTTGCGTGAACGTGCTTTATCTGTCATATAAAACGGCTCGAATACCTTTTTCTGTTCATCGGGAGCAATTCCTTTGCCGTTATCCGAAACAGTAATGATAGCAAATCCTCTTTCTTCCTTGCAGGAAAAGCTGACGGTTTCATTTTCCGGCGAGGCTTTGACAGCGTTATCCACAAGATTATAAAGCAGAGATTTGAACAGATCTCTGTCTGCCATAATGACAACAGGCTCGGTCACTACATTCAGCTTTACACCTTTGGCTTTTATGATTGGCTCAAAAACAACGGATATTTCCGTCAGAAGCTCGTCAAGCCGGGCGAAATGCTTTTCAAGGCTGCCGTTTCCTGTACTGACAAGTTCCATCATCTTGCCGGAAAGGGAACGAAGGCGAGCTGCTTCTTCTGCAATAATTGATGAATAATCTAACACCTCGTCGGAGCTAAGGTCAGGCTTCATCCGCATAAGCTCCGCAAAGCCCAAAACAGAGGTAAGGGGTGTTTTTATCTCGTGGGAAAGGCTGTCGATGAACTGCTTTCTTTCATCGGCAACCGACTGTATTTTATTGTAGTTTTCTTCAACCGACTGTGCCATCAGGTTGACATTCTCAGAAAGACTGCGAAACTCCTCGCTGCCTTTTACTTTAAGACGCTTGCTGTAATTGCCTCCTGCGATCACCTTCAAGGTATGGTTCACTCTGTCGAGCGGTCGCAGAAAAAGCTTTGTTACGATCAGCAGCACAACGGAAAACAGCACTGTACTGATGATCGACACCCACCCCGAAAGCCTTTCCTGCTCTCGGTTCTGATCGTATATTTCGGTAATATTGCGGCTGTCGGTCAAATAGTAATTTTTTCCTTCAAGACGGATAAGCGAACAGCAGACTATCATATATTCCTCGCCGTTATCGCTTGGCACCTTCTTTATTGCGGAGGAAATAGACTTTTCATCATTCGCAGCAGAAAACATATCGCTAAGGGAAAATTCGTCTGTATTGTCCGTTATCGCACTTTGGCTTTCATCAAACAAAACGGCACTGCTGCCTTCACGGAGCTGAGCCATAAATATCTTTTCTGCAATATTTCCTATTTCGTCCTCAGTCACCATAAATGCGTCTGTGCTGAGCCGTTCATAGGCGACAGCGTCCTTTATCAGCGTACAAAGGTATTCGTGATGAACGGCGGCATTTTCTCTTTCATTTGCAAGCATAGCAGACAGATTCGTTGACAGCATCCATGTCATAGTCACATTTACAGCCGTAATGACGATAAGAACAGAGGAAATGAACAACTTGAACCACAGCTTCATAAAGAATCCCCCGCTTCAAGACGATAGCCTACCTTTGGTATGGTAACGATACTATTTTGCAGAGACAGCTTTTTTCTTATCTGCTGCACATGAGCGTCAACTGTTCTTGTTTCTCCCATAAACTGATACCCCCACACGCCGTAAAGTATCTTTTCTCTTGTCAGTGCTATACCCTTATGCCGCATGAAGAATATCAGCAACTCAAATTCTTTTGGCGTCAGGGTGACAGGCTGACCGCCTTTTGTTACGGTGTGTTTGCTTTCGTCCGCTTCAATATCTCCATAGCGAAAAACCGTTCCTGCCTTGTTCTGCCGCCGCAAAACCACTTCAATTCGGGCAAGCAGTTCTATCGGTTCAAAGGGCTTGACAATATAATCCTCCGCACCGAGTTTCAGTCCCTTCACCTTGTCGCTGACATCCTGCAAAGCTGTCAGAAAGATAACCGCTCCGTTTTCAGGCTTGATTTTTGACAGCAGCTCAAAGCCGCTCTGTCCGGGCAGCATTATATCCAAAAGTATTACATCATACGCTTTTTGTCCGATCATTTTCTCTGCGGTCAGACCGTCATAGCATACATCGAAGCTGTGACCCTCCATAGAAAGCGTAATACTTATCATTTTTGCTATATTTTCGTCATCTTCAACGATCAGTATTTCAGCCATTGTTTCCTCCGTAAGTGTTTATTCAGCTTTAATTATACACCCTGAGCGGAGTTTTATAAATACAGACGATGTAAAATAGTTGTAAAAACGACACAGGTATTAGCCCATGTCGTTTCAATCTGTTAATATATTATTACCGCTTGTTCAAACAGTTCCTTATATCTTGTTTCCATCAGCTTTTTAGGATAGGTTTCAATCGTGCCTGTTGTCGGATCGGAGGTATAGACATGATCTCCTTCCTGTCCCAACAAAACCATGCAATGCTCACTTGCGTACCATGTAATGTTTTTGCCGTCAATATTCCAGGTTGCAGTATAGTGTCCCGGTTTCAGATCAATGGTACACCACACAAGAACGGGAATGCTTTTATCAGTATATGAGAAAAGCTCTTCAAAATCTGTTCCGGTTATATCATAGGCTTTCAGTTCTTTGTCTTGTTCATAAAGATACTTGTTTGCTGCTTTAACTATTGCAGGTGCATAGCAGCCATAGGAATAATCACTTCTTGGATCACCTACAAATGTCGTATGAAAGTCAACAGTTCCGACCGCACCTTTATCAAGATAATTATCTGCCAGATCACATTTATCAGCACTAAAACCATAATATTGTAATACTGTTGCAAGAGCTGTCACTTCACAGCCTGTCGGTAATTCAGGATACTGACAAACAGGAGTTAAATTGATTATTCTTTTAGGATAATACAAGCTTTCATTTGACCTGATAGGAGCATCCGAGATATTGTTTTCATTATGATCGGAAATGATATTGTAATCTTGTATTCTGCAACCACTGAAAGCAAAAATTAAGCAAACGAAAAGAAAGAAATCCTTGACGATTTTTATAATGTACAACACCATACTATCTGCTCCTTTCTTCATATTTTCTTATATCCTTTCATTCTGAGAATATTTCTCGCTAATCTATATTTTTGTTCGGAAAAAATCAGATCAAACTCTCCTGCATATTTGACCGCCGTTCCGTTAAAGCCTTTTTTGAAACGATACACACCGTAGTTCGGATGGCTTTCATCCTCGAAATGCGGAACGCCCATAAAATCGTATATCCGGCAGCCGGATTCTATCGCCCAGCTTATCATCTGCCATTGCATCAGATAATTCGGCATAAGATTTCTCTGCTTTACCGTTGACGCACCATAGACATAGCTTACCCTGTCACCGTAACATACGGCTATTGCACCGGACAAGGGAATACCCTGCGGAGAATAACACATATACAGCCGTGCATTTTTTCCTAAAGCCGCAAGCAGCTTTCTATAATACTCATTTGAACGGATGCAGAAATTGTCACGGTTGCCTGTTTCCTGCATAAGCGTATAAAAATCGTCAAGCCTGCTGTTGTCAGCAACACACCGTACCCCTTTACGGATAGCTGTTCTGATATTATAACGCCACTTCGGATGAAAGCTGTCAAAAATCTGTTCAGATGTTTTTCCGCCTATGTTCAGTATGTAGTTTTTCTGCGACTGTATCATATCGTCCTCCGGCTTGTGAGCATCATATCTGTATCCCAAAGACGTAAGAAGCTCAATGGCTTGAGTGTCCGTGTGCAGGATCATAGGATCGATCCGCACCATGAATGCGTTGTACTTCTGAGCATAAAGCTTTATAACCTCTGTCAGCCTTTTTACAGCATACTTGTCATGCATATCGCAGACAGGTCCTCTCGGAACATAAATGAATGCCGTATGAAGAAACGGTATCTTTTTAATAAGCATCTGCACAGCACCCTGCACATAGCCGCATTCGTCCTTCAAAAGAATCTGCTCGGACAGCCAATCTGTTTTTACCTTGCTCCACTTCTCAGACTGCATAAAGCTGATACCCTGCTGTTTTGAAACATAGCTTTCATATTCATTTTTAAGTGTTTTATTATCCATAAAAATTCTCCCGATCTGTACTTTGTAACAAAAGTATAGATCGGGAGCTGTTATCATGTCTTACCTAAAATGTAATGGAGATGTAAAACCGTTATTCTATATAAGGCTCATCTTCAAGATTTGTTTTCTCCAAAGGTTTTATAAAATCGGGATTTATTAGTCTTCACTAATATAGACCGGAAACAGATCGGCTGCGTTGAGTTTATTTGTAAAAAAATTGCATTTTAGTTTATAAAAAATCGAATTTTTTAATAGGGTAACAAACAGACATTTGTTTTCAGAATAACTGCCCGTATCTTTTTATAAAATTTTCAAAAAACTTGTAACCAATCGTGATAAAATACGAGTAGTTATATAGAAGGACTTTTGAAAGGAGGTCTTTGCTATGACTGATGCACAGATCGTAGAAATGTATTGGAAGAGAAACGAGCAGGCTATTTCTGTTACCGCTGAGAAATATGGCACATACTGCTATTCTGTTGCTTACGGCATCTTACATAATGATGAGGATTCCGAAGAAAGCGTGAATGATACCTATATGTCCGCATGGAACAGTATGCCGCCGCATAAGCCGGGCATTCTGAAAACCTTCCTCGGTAAAATAACAAGAAGGCTCTCTATTGACAGATGGAGGCGAAAAAATGCAGAAAAGCGTGGTGGTGAGATAGCAGAGGTATTGGACGAGTTATCGGAATGTATTTCTCCGAGCAGTGATCCAATTGCTGAATTGGAAAAAGAAATGCTTGATAAAACCATCAACGCTTTTGTCAGAGAGTTAAGTGACAAGGAACAGAGGGTGTTTCTTTGTCGTTATTGGTATGCAAAACCCGTAAAGGAAATAGCGAAGCTGTTTGGCTTTTCCGAAAGCAAAGTCAAGGTCATGCTGATGAGAACAAGGAACAAATTGAAAGAAAGACTTGAAACGGAGGGATTGTTATGACAAAATTCGATTTATTTGACAGTATCGGCAATGTTGATGATGAGCTTATCGAAAAGGCGGTTAAACCGAAAGTGAACAGTACCAACATGAGGCTCTTTCTTATAACCGGAAGTATTGCTGCTTGTGCGGTTATCGCCGTTACGGTTGTTTTTTTAACATCAGGAAATAACACAACACTTGAAAAAAGCGTTCCTTCCTTCGGTGGTTACACGGAAAAGGGTGCTGAAATATCATCAGATATCACAACCGGAGGAGCTAATTCAGAAATACCGCATACGGAGGAATCGTATGATACTGACGTTGAGATCATTACTTCAGATATCTTCTATGTAAAAGAAGGCAAAATAGAAAAAATGCCTGTGGAACACGAGGCAACACCGCAGGCTGTCTTTGAGCTTTGGAAGAAAATGAATAACATTGGTGATGAGGTAAAAATATTATCCATAAAAATTGAGAGCAACGGAATTACAGAGGAATCAGAAATTGACGGTCAGGGCGTTGCGACATATCATGTCGGAACTGATCTTACCTTCAATCTTACAATTACCAAAAACATTGAAAACTATTATTCAGGAACAGGTAAGAGTTTATTGTTAAATTCTCTGGAAAGAACCATGTATCAATCATCAGAAATAAAATACGGTGAATTAAATCTGATACTTGAGGAGGGATAAGTATGAAAAGGTATTTTTCACTATTTCTTTGTGCCTTGTTATGCATTGGAATCACAGGTTGCAGCAAAGGATCAGGCAGTACCGAAGTTCAGACTTACGAAAAAAGTGGTGTTACAGAAAGCACAATCGAAACATCAGAAAACAGCAAAAATATATCTGATGAATATTCAGACAAAAAAGAAACAGACAAGAATATGACCGATATAGTTGACAGGGATGGCAGACATATAGGTCAGATACCCTTTAATACCGGAATTACACTGACAAACAGCGGTATTTTCTATACAACTGTTATTTCAGGTGCGGCAAGCCCGGACACTGTCACTGTCGGAATGAACGAGGGCGCAAAGGATAAAGTCATATATCATCTGTATGACACAAAAACCTGCGAAAGCTATACCTTTGGCAGTATAACTGATCAGGATTACGAAGCGGGATACTGCCGGACGGAACTTGACGGAAAATTATATACCCTCATTACAACCGGAAACGCATTGGACAAAGATCCTGATCCGTTACTGCTTGTAGAGTTCGATCTGCAGGCACATACGATAAATCAATACACCATTTCCGAAAACGGCTTTCCATATGCAGCTATGGCAGAAGTAAACGGAAAACTGCTGATACTCAACCACGACCAGACGGATGTACTGAATGATAAGCTGTACTTATTCGACACCGAAAGCAAGCAGACAGAACAGGTCATGCAGTTTAAGCTTAACGGAAATACATTTGATACGATAAGGTCGATGTACAGCGACGGAAAGAATATTTATATTCTGCGTCTGCATTTTGAGGGAGAAAACAATGTCACAATGTTCCTTGACACATACGGTCTTGACCTCAAAAAGCAGTCCGAGAAGGATATTTCATCTATGCTGAAAGAAAGTGCAGGAAAAAATCTTGTTCCTGAGGATGTAGCAAATGAGATAAAGCAGATGGTCAGCAGATTTATGGTGTTGGATGAAAAATATGTTTACTATGAGAATTTCAGCTCAACAAGATTTTTAGGAAATATTGATGACGGAAGCATATTCTCCGAAACCGAAGGAGCAGGCGATATGTTCCTTGCATCCTCCGGCAGCGGGACTCCTTTCTTCTACTGTATTTTTGGCGGTGCAAAAAACGAAAACAGCATTTATAAATTAAAAGGCGGCGCTCTTGAAAAAACAGTTTTCAAAGCCGATGATGACCGCTATTATATGACAGCCGCTTCACGCAGTCCTGACGGAAAAACACTGATACAAGTTGCTTATACAGACCCTGAGGATAGAAGCGATACTCTGCCGACGAAGATATACTATTATTGAAAGAGAATCTATTAGCAAAGCCATACTGACCGTTAATCGAGCAGTATAGCTTTATTGCAGAATTATCATTACTGCTATCGGCATTGTGTTATTGGGTGTTTATATCAGAGTCCGAAGCAAAATACATATTCCGAAAAAAGTATCGGCTGCTGTGGATATCCTGACAGGCTTTGCGGCTGTATGCGGTGTGATGATGGTTTATATTGCACCAATAATTTTAGCTCTCAAGATTTTATAAACATTTTTTAAGACAGAACTTTTTTCAAAAATACAATTATGTATAGGCAATAGTAGTTTTCGATTCCAAAATTTAAGACCGTACCGATCAGAAAGGTGCGGTCTTTTTTGATACTATTTTCTTTTCGTTAAGAGACTTTAAGTCCCTTTTGCTACTATACGCTATGCACCAATACCCTGATATGCAGCCGTTGGATATTGTAGCCGCCTGCCGTGATACTCTCTACGCAAGCAATACCCTCTTTCCCGATGACCGTTCCATTTAAGACGATAAACCCACCTGTGCCGGCAGTGGCACGAATGTCACTCCAATCGGTTATTTTTCAAAGATGTATTAATGTCCAATCATTCGCTTTTTATGGTAATGACAATTATTATCAAGAGTGTTATAATATGTATGAGGTGATGATCTATGAATATTGTAAAAACAGGAGAGTTTATTGCAAAATTAAGAAAAGAAAAGGGCTTAACACAAGAACAGTTTGGAGATAAGATGGGTGTGACCAATAAAACAGTATCTCGTTGGGAAACAGGAAAATACCTTCCACCCGCTGATGTTCTTCTCTTAATGAGTGAGTTATTTGATGTAAGCATCAATGAACTGCTTACAGGGCAAAGATTGACAGATATGGAATACAAACAAACTGCTGAAAAAAATCTGACAGAAGTAATCAGAAGCAGTAGTTTCACCATTAAGGATGAAATTAATTTCTTTAAGAAAAAATGGTTGAAAGACCACATTTTTTATTTAATTCTGATAGGAATATGTATTTTGGGAGTATTGGTTGCCGGTATTATTTTTCAAAATCCAATTCTTTGCTCAGTTTCTGTTATTCTATTGCTTTTGGGACACATATGGCGAAATAATTCAATGATGGCTTATGTAGAGAAGCATATATACGATAAATAGGTATTATATCTAATAAAATATTTGACTTACATAACAATATTAAAGGACTGTAGAACAGAGCAGTCCTTTTTGCGTTCTCTCAAAGTTCCACAACCGGACAGCCCTTGCTGCGATAGTAGTAGATCTCGTCCTCTGCAGCGATGCGGACGGTTGACATATCATACTTCTTGAAGTGTTCCTCTGCCTGTTCTTCTCTGTCGCACAGAGCAAGAGCTGTATGGTAATTACCATTTTCGTCCTTATAATCTGCAAGATACCAAGTTTTCATAGTATTGTCCTTTCTTCCCGTACAGCCGGATAGATCAGCTTTATCATCCGGGACTTGAAGTCCCACTTATCTTCTGCAAGCGTCCTTGGCTTCGTCAAACAGCACCTTGATCATTTCATACTCCTCGTAATCCTTGACCTCGACTGTTATCTTACAAACCACTCCGTCGGAGTAGGTAGTGAAGCCGTACCCGTAATCCTTGAGCAAACATCTGAAAATGTATCCGATGTCCTCAGCTCTCATATCGCCGTCTTTCCATTTCGCTTCGGCATATCTTTTCTTGTCGGAGCTGTCTTTAGTCGCCCTTGTACCGATGTAACTCAATTTCATCAGCCGTTATCTCCTTTCGTGAAGTGGGACTTGAAGTCCCATTTGTGCGATATCATTCTTCGTAATGTCCGCCTGTTGAGCCGTCCCACTCTATTGTGCCGTCATCGTACATCTGACAGCCGTGAGCCACAAATGTCCACTTGTATTTGTTTACACGCTGAAACTTCGCTCTGAAATGTCCCTCTGCTTCAAGGCAGATATAGGAGCCGCCGCCCTTGCCCCAGTAGATCATATCAGGTGTGGGGTTGAAGTAGTGTCTGTCCATTGTCTGACCTCCTCTCTGTAAGGTTTTATCTTATCCTTACAGTAACTATTATAAACGATAACTCGTTCATATTCAATATACAACCTGAACGAACTTTCGGTTATATTTCTTTGATGCTTTGTTCAAATTATAGACTTGTATTCGTTTATATTCTGTGGTACAATGGTTGTAGCCGAACAGTGAGGAGGTGAGGGCGGTGGGAATGACATTCAAAATCAATGTTCTGCAAGCTCTGAAAGATAAAGGCTACTCAACATACCGTATCAAGAATGAAAAGCTGTTGAGCCAATCGACTTTACAGAAGCTCAGAGAGAGCAAGCCTGTATCGTGGGAAAACATAGAAGCGTTTTGCAGACTGCTTGAAATACAGCCGGGCGATCTGCTTGAATACAAGCCTGACACAACAGAGAATATTTGATTTTTCTTTCTCTGAGGGTAAAGGGCATAAAAAAGAAGCCAACAGGGAACAAGATACTAAGTCTTGTATGAACTGTTGACTTCTTGAATTACAAAAAACGAATAATAAAATTGTTGAATTTCAGATTTTTGTGTTGACAAACTAAATTTGATGCTGTAATATAAATAGTGGTTAGTTAAAATTACAAACACCAAAAGCCCATCGCTTAACCACCAATTAAACGACAGGCTCACTCGCAAAGGTATTCCCAGTACCTCCGACGAATTTCTGATGCCCAAACAGGCTATCTATGCCTTTTGGATATATGTTTGTCAAGTCAATGCCTTTTTGCGTGCAAAGCTACTGGTATTGACTTGGCATTCTTTTTTGTCACACTTGCCTTTATGTCAGCGCATAGACCTCCGTCTGTGTTCTGACATAAGAGCAATGAACAACTTGACTCTTTGCTCTTAGACCTACAACTGAATACATAACACAAGCGAAAATACAACGGTATCATAACAGTTTTGCCATGACACCATACTCAAATGGTCGAGCGAGCCAACAGACTTCCTACTTTCTGTTGCTACCTTGACTACTTGGTAAGGCTAACAAACCTGTTCAATACGATGTGGTGAAACCACCGGCGAGTACCCGACAGCACCCAACATCAGGATAAGATAACCTGTGTTATTGAAGATAATCTTGGCAGAGATTATCTTCTGATAGCTACACAACAATATTTATGTATCTATCAGAGGATAATCATCCTCAAAACAAGAAATTCAACTCAAAATGGTAAAACAAAAGGCAAGAAAACCTATTCAATTTCCTTGCCTCATGCTAAAACCATACATTAGTTTGGCGCGCCGGGAGGGACTCGAACCCCCGACCTACTGGTTCGTAGCCAGTCACTCTATCCGGCTGAGCTACCGGCGCACACCGTCTTATCAGACTGCTCTAATATGATAACATATATTTGTTCAAATTGCAAGTAAAATTTTAAAAAAATTTCCTGATTATTCGGAGATAATAATTGTAACTGTTGTTGATTTTTCCCGACTTGAATAGTTATAAAAATTATTCCGGAGTTTGATTTGATGATAAATTGTTTGTTTTGTCAAAATTAACAATTTATCTATATAAAAATCTGTGAATATTTGGTATAATAATTATAGATCAAATTTTGAAAGAAGGATGTGAAAATATGAATTTATTTTATCTTCTCAAGCCCAAATCTACAGTTTCTTATCTCACAAACAAACATACCATACGCCAGGGACTTGAAATAATGCGGGCACACGGCTATACCGCAATTCCTGTCATAAACGAAAACGGTGAATATATCGGTACTGTCAGCGAGGGAGATTTTCTGTGGCATATTCTGAGATTCAATGACCGTGATATGCGTTCTCAGGAAAGATACAGTGTTATGGATATCGTAAATGAAGAACGAAATCTTCCTGTTAAGACAGATGTATCCATGGATGATCTTCTTCTGAGAGTAATGGATCAGAATTTTGTTCCTGTAATAGATGACCGCAATGTTTTTATCGGTATAATCACAAGGAAAGACATCATTCGCTATTTTTACGAAAAAGAAACCGGCAAGCCGCAGACCACATAATGTTAGTAAATCTTTTAAGCGGGAATTATCTACATAAATATGCACCGCCCACACGGTGATAGGTTTGTCGTGCGGACGGTGAGTTTTTATGGATTATTCAAAAATATAGCTGCAAGAATTTTATCCTTCGAGTGGTTTGTATCCACACTCTGCAATAAAAGTATCAGTTGAAGCTGAAACTGTTGATTCTTTGCTGTTTGTAACTGAATCAGCTGAAACCAGGATTGAACTCATCATCGCTAAACTTAATGTTAAACCGACCACCAGAAAGGCTTTCTTTTTTATCTTCATCATCCATAGACTTGTACACACTGTCTATGAGCGAAATCAAAGGTATAGATGACAGCCCGTGAACATTACCGCTTAGTGATAATTTATCTGAAAATATTATAAAACACCTTTATTACTATTGCAATAGCTTAGGAAAAAACGGTAGGTGCGATTACAATAATCACTTCTGTATCTGTAAATATTTACCATTTTTATAGGATGTTGTTTAAGTTTTGCTCCTTTGAACGCAGTTGATTTATAACCCAAAAGACCGTGGTACACACTTATAACGTAAATTATGCTGGGCAGAGGTATCCTTAAAAATACTCGTTTTATTCAGGATGACAAGTTGTATAGCACATATATTAAATTGATTACAAAAAGGTTATAGTTGTGACATAGTTTTTGGTTTACTTGATGAGATTTTTGTTTTATAATTGATTAGATGAATTACACTTACAGAGGCATAGATATGGGATATATTTTTGATACACATTCACACTATGATGATAAGGCTTTTGACGGTGACAGAGATCAGCTTCTTGAAAGGCTTTTTGCCGGAAACGTCTGCGGTATAGTGAATCAGGGAACAGATGCTGATTCTTCAAAGCTTTCTCTTGAGCTTGCAGAAAAGTATGACGGAATGTATGCGGCTGTGGGACTGCATCCGGAATGTCTTGATGAAAAAAGCCTTGGTGATATTGATATCATTCGTCAGCTTGCGGCTCACCCTAAAGCAGTTGCTATAGGTGAGATAGGGCTTGATTATCATTATAATGTTTCGAGAGAGCTTCAGAAAAAAGTTTTTTCCGCTATGCTTGAGCTTGCGGGGGAGCTTTCTATGCCCGTCAATATCCACGACAGAGAAGCTCATGGGGATACGCTTGAGATGCTGAGAAAATATCATCCCCAGGGAATACTGCACTGCTTTTCGGGCAGTGTGGAAATGGCAAGAGAGGTAGTAAAGCTCGGTATGTATATCGGTATCGGCGGAGTTGTTACCTTCAGAAATGCAAGAAAAACCGTAGATGTGGTTTCCGATGTGCCTATAGAAAAAATTGTTTTGGAAACCGATTGTCCGTATCTTTCTCCCGAACCGAACAGGGGCAGGCGAAACGATTCGGGTAACATAATGTTCACTGCCGAAAAAATTGCAGAGATAAAAAATATAAGTGTTGAAGATGTACTGACTATTACGGCGGAAAATGCCAAAAATGTATACGGTATAGGTTTTTGACTTATTATAATGTAGAAAAGTAAGGGGGGGAAAGACTATGAAAGCTCTTGTTACGGGCGCAAGCTCGGGTATAGGCAGAGATATTGCCAGGGCGCTTGTGTGCAGAGGATGGGATGTGGTCCTTGTTGCGAGACGTGCCGACAGGCTTATGGAACTTAAAAAGGAACTTGGCAAACATGCAAGCTGTGTTCGGTGTGATGTTTCCCACTATGATGAATGTGTAAAGCTTCACGAGGTTATGCAGGGTCAGGATATACAGATGGTCGTGAATTGTGCGGGCTTCGGAGTGTGCGGATATTTTACCGAAACATCGCTTGAAAAAGAAATGGAAATGATAGACACAAATATAAGAGCAGTTCATGTTCTTACAAAACTCTTTTTGCAGGATTTTATGCTTGAGAATAAAGGATATATTCTTAATATTGCGTCTATTGCAGGATTCTTTTCGGGACCGCTGATGGCCACTTACTATGCCACTAAAAATTATGTGGTAAGTATGACAGGCGCTATATATGAAGAACTTAAAAGAAGAGGAAGCGATGTCAAAATAAGCGCATTTTGTCCCGGACCTGTGGATACGGAATTCAATAAGGTGGCAAATGTAAGATTTTCTTCTGCTCCTATTGACAGCAAAACAGCCGCTACTCAGGCACTTGACGGTCTGATGGCAGGAAAGCTTTACATTATACCAACATTAAAAATGAAAAGTCTTAAATTTGTAAAGCATTTGCTTCCGGATAAGACTATAACCCATTTCTGTTACAGTTTCCAGAAAAAGAAAAGATAAGGAAAGAGATGATGATATGCTCAAAGCGGAAAGAATAGAAGTCATGAATCTGCATAATGCAATGAGGGGAGCGCGTAATCCCCTTAACAGCTGGGCAAGATCTGACAGCAGCTTTGATGAAGACGGTAATTATATTCTGGGAGAGAATGATCTTTCTCTTGCAGTGCGTCTGAGAAAGGCAGGCAGCGATCACAGAAAATTTCTTCGTCAGGTATTTGTTACCGTTGATATAACCGCGCCGCTGTATTGGTGGAAGGAATATGACACTTATAAGGTAGGTACTGTTGCTAATTCCACAAGCACTATGCACAAAATTGCCTCTGCCCCTTTCAGCATGGAACAGTTCAGCTGCGACAGGATGGACGAGGAAACCAAAAAGCATATGCAGGCAGTCATAGACTATCTTGAGATTCTCCGTGTAAAGTATCTTGAAACAAAGGATAAGCAGCTTTGGTATGATATGATACAGTTTCTGCCCTCAAGCTATAATCAGATGAGAACCTGTACAATGAACTATGAAAACCTTATTGCTATGTACAGATCAAGATGTCACCATAAGCTTGATGAATGGCATGTTTTCTGTGACGAGTTTATAGCTTCACTGCCCTATGCTAAAGAACTGATAATCTGCGATGATCATAATTGACAGCCGGATTTAAGAAAAACGTACATTATAATATAATAGATAAAGCAGGAACTGCATTGTTGTAAATCAGTGAGTTCCTGCTTTTTTTGTCCGGATAGGTCTGACTTTTGGTTACAAAGTCGTAAAAACTCTATATTTCCCGTAAAAATATTAAAAAATATCATTATCCGATACTCCGCTGAAAAAGCCGGGTCTGAGCAAAAATGTGATCGGACTGTATTTCCCGAAATGTTGCAAAAAATAGATGTATATGTAACAATTTTAACAAATTAATATTATTTGGTCATGACCTTTTGTATTATTATATCGAGAAATGGCTGTTTTAAGGACTTTTTGCAATGATTTTTTTGATTGGTAAAATTATACAGGTTACAAACAGTATTACATTTTTGTAATAGTTCAATTCTACTTTTTGCACATAATTTTTAAAAATAGTTTCTTTAAAAGAAAAATAAATAAGAGTAAAAAGAAGGAAAAACCGATAATTTGGAAATTTTTTCGTCAAAATAGACAAGTTTCAACAACTAATTTTGTTTGACGATTTCGGGATCATGGATTATAATAACGACAGTACAAAACGAAAGCCGATGTGATAATTCAGGCTGAAGATCAAGGAGATTAAACGTATGAGCAGACATCAGAAAGAAAAGTCAGCAGCATTCAAGAGAATATTATCTGTTGTACTTATGGGTGCCGTATGCCTTACAGCGGCAGCTACTGTTGCAGCAATGGCAAACCCCGTTGAAGTAGTAGACGTAAACCTTGTAGAAGAAAATGAAAGACCTGACGGAAAGAATATACCGGTTGAAAAGCTGACTATCGGCGATCCCTATGAAGATAAAACAATGAAAGCGTTCAAAATGGACGTAAAAAAGAATGATTCTCAGGCGCTTGCCGAGAAAGCCGAAATGAGCACAGAGCCTAATGATATAGAGTGGCGCAGCATAAAGCTCGACCTCAGAGGCAAGAAAATGAATAAGCAGGTACCCGCAGGTACTGTTGAAGATGTGCTTGCATATCTTGATATAGAGCTGACAGAGTATGACAGCATGAATGTATATCTTGACTGGGAAGTTGAAGACGGCGATGAGATAATCATAACAAGAACAGTTGTTCTTACCGTTGAAGAAGAGCAGGATATCAAATTTGAAACCATCAAAAAGGAAGATAAAACTCTCTACGAGGGCGACAGTATAGTAAGAAAGCCCGGCAAGAACGGTAAGAAGCTTGCAACAGTAGAGAAGGTTTACATAAACGGTAAGCTTGACAGCAAGACTGAGCTTTACAGCGAAGTTCTTGAGGAGCCTGTTGACAAGATCATGGTAGTCGGCACAAAGAAAAAGGCTGACGATGATGATAACGACGATTATGATGAATACGAGAATGACAGCAATGAGCAGGAATATGAAGATCACTTCTCGGATAACGGTGATGTTACCGATAACGGAGATGGTCAGACCTTCACAGACGCTGCCGGTGTTGTAAGAAGCTATGTGCAGGTTCTCACAGGTTCAGGTACAGCATATTATGCAGAGCCGGGAGCAGGTACAGCTACAGGCCGTCTTGCACAGTATGGCGTAGTTGCTGTAAACCCCAACATCATTCCTTACGGTTCAAAGCTTTATATAGTTTCAAATGACGGCGAGATCGTATACGGTGAGGCTGTTGCAGGCGATACAGGCGGAGCTTTGATGGATGGTTCAGCTATCGTTGACCTTTACTATCCCACATATGACGAGTGCTGTGTATTCGGAAGAAGAGATGTTACTATCTATGTTCTTGAATACGGCAACGAGTTCAGATAAAGTCTATTGGCGGTGTACACTGTACACCGCTTTTTTGCCAGTTGTATAATAATTTACGCTAAATTCTCCAATAACTTTGAGTGAAGAAGATGAAAAAGCAATAACCGCGGCTTCGCAGTTCAAAGCTAAGAGCTAAGAGCTCAGAGCCATGACGGCTCAAAGTAATAACCTCTTAAATAATTTTATGGCAATATAAACTTTATTGCAAAAAGAGCCGCTTAA
>CACWRT010000055.1 GCA_902763365.1 uncultured Ruminococcus sp. | reverse complement strand
TGATGAGCAGGTACAGAGAGAGCAGTATGATGCTGCAATAAAGAAAGCGTACAAAGATGAGGGTATAGCCGAAGGCATGGAAAAAGGTATAGCTGAGGGTATGGAAAAAGGTATGGAAAAGGGTATAGCCAAAGGGGTATTCAATACACTTGTAAGTCTTGTGAAAGACGGGTTGCTTTCAATTGGAGAGGCTTCAAAGAGGGCAAATCTTAGTATATCGGAGTTCGAGGATAAAACCGGGCTAAAAACGGTTTGATTTTGATTTCGCAACTTTTTTTCCACGATTGTTTCGGAAAGGTGTGTTAGAATAATACACATGAAAGGCACAGACAGCAATGATACATAAACGAGATTGTTTATAATATGTGCCTTGTAAGAGATACGAACAGCAATTAATGTTTAAGTCAAACGGAAGGGTGCCTGTACCTTCGGGTATGCACCGCCGAAACAGGTATCTCGTTACAATAGAAAGATGCGAACAGCAATATTTTTTCTGTGGGGGCAGGAGTGCAGCGGCGGAAGCCCTGCGCCTGCAATTGAAAGCGCATCTTGTAAGAAAAAACATCGGGGTTCGATTCCCCGGTGTATTTTTCCGGAAAATGAAGTGAAAAGAAAAGGAGTGGGTTACAGTGAAAATGTTGGATTTGCTTAAAGAAACAGTAAATAAAACTTTTACCGAAAACGGTGCAGCAACCTATGTTACTACAGGGTCGGACTGCCTTGATATGTTCTCGGACATCGGCGGTATGAGAAAAGCAGAGGAGAAAAAAATCATTGACTGCTTTATACGTGCATACACAGAAAATCCGGATTATGCTGTGAAGCTCCTTTTTTATGCAAGGGATGTCAGAGGCGGTCTGGGCGAGCGCAGAGTGTTTCGTGTTATATTAAAATGGCTTGCAGATCACTATCCCCAAAGTGTTCTGAAAAATATTGAAAAAATATCCGAATACGGAAGATATGACGATCTTCTTGTACTCTTGGGTACGGCCTGCGAAGATGATGCTGTAATTGTAATAAAAGAACAGCTGGGAAAAGATATGGCTGCACTTAAATCAAATCAAGAAGTAAGTCTGCTTGCAAAATGGCTGCCCTCTGTCAATACATCAAACAAAGAAGCAGTACAAGCAGGAAAAAAGCTTGCTTATCAGCTCGGCATGAAAGAGTTTGTTTACAGAAAAACACTTTCAGCGCTGAGAAAACAGATAAAGATAATCGAAAATAACCTGAGAGAAAAAAAGTACGATTTTGATTATTCAAAACAGCCCTCAAAAGCAATGTTCAAATACCGCGCAGCTTTCATAAGAAACGACAGTGAACGCTATTGCGATTATCTCAGCAAGGTCAGCAGAGGAGAAGCCAAGATAAATACAGGTACGCTTATGCCGTATGAAGTGGTAGAGTCTGCGCTGAAAAATCTGCACAATATGTCCCCCGAAGAAGAAAACGCACTGAATACTACATGGTGTAATATGGAGGACTTCGGTGGCAGTGAAAATATGATAGCGGTTGTAGATACTTCCGGGTCTATGTATCGTTATACAAGCCCGTCCCCTGCCGGAGTGGCATTGTCGCTGGGAATGTATTTTGCACAGAGGAACAAAGGCGCTTTTGCAAATCACTTTATCACATTTTCCGAGAAGCCTCAGCTGCTTGAAATAAAAGGCAATACATTTGTCGAAAAGCTGAGATATCTGTGTACGTTCAATGAGATAGCAGATACAAATATAGAAGCAGTATTCATGCTGATTCTGAAAACTGCTGTTAAAAACAGAGTTTCTCAGTCCGAACTGCCGTCAAAAATAATCATAATTTCCGATATGGAATTTAACAGATGCGTGCAGGACGGAAGTCTTACGAATTTTGAGAATGCTAAGAAGCAGTTTGCAAAATACGGATATATTCTTCCCGATATCGTATTCTGGAATGTTGCAAGCTGTAACAGACAGCAGCCTGTAAAGAAAAATGAACAGGGCGCAGCGCTTGTTTCAGGCTGTACTCCCAGATTGTTTTCAATGATAGCCATGGGTGAAATGACCCCCATGAAGCTTATGATGGAAGTTATCGAAAGCGAAAGATATAAAAGCGTACGAGCGTAGAGGCTCGAAGCTAAGAGCTCAGGGCTCAGAGCCGTGTCGGCTCAGAATTAATTCGCATAAAGCGGCTTTACTTGTCGCGGTTGTTACTTTTGTATCGGCTTATACTATATGTTCCTCGCTCAAAGCTATTGAAGAGTTTAATTGTGCCGGAATTATTTTACACTAACCCTGAGGATGGATAAATGCTCGGGGCTGTTAAATTAAACAATGATTATTCATCTGCTGATGTCGTTTTCCGACAACAGCGGGTGATTTTTTATTGCTGAAAATACATTAAAAATTCTACTTTCTACATTCCACATTGATTAAAGGATGAGAATGTGTTATAATATTTATTAATTGAAAAAGCAGCGTATGGTTTAAATGTTTTAGCAAAAGCTGATAGTTAAAAGCTCAAAGCACAAAACATGAAAGCCGCAAGTTTGATTGCTTGGATCTGATTGCTGCAGGCATTGAACTGCGAAGCCGCTGTGAAGCAGAATAAGGGAGATGAAGTTAAAAGAATGAAGTTTGTATCATGGAATGTAAACGGTCTGAGAGCCTGTATGCAGAAAGGATTTTTAGAAACAGTAAAAGAGTTAAAGCCCGATTTCATATGTATACAGGAAACAAAAATGCAGGAGGGACAGGCAGAAGTGCCTCTTGAGGGGTATAATAAATATTTTAACAGCGCAGAAAAGAAAGGCTATTCGGGAACGGCAGTTTTTACGCCCCATACACCAAAGCAGGTAATACTGAACGGTATGGATATAGAAGAGCACAGCCATGAGGGCAGAATGATAACGGTGGATATGGGCAGCTTCTATCTCGTCAATGTATATACGCCAAATGCAAAAGACGGCTTGCTGAGGATAGACTATCGTATGCAGTGGGAGACTGATCTCAGGGAATACCTTATGAAGCTGGATAAAGAGAAGCCTGTGATTTACTGCGGCGATCTGAATGTTGCGCATAATGAGATCGACCTTAAAAACCCGAAAACAAACAGAGGAAATGCAGGTTTTTCCGATCAGGAAAGAGAAAAAATAGATATACTTCTTAAAAGCGGATTTACAGATACCTTCCGTTACCTTCACCCCGATGATACCGGACGGTACAGCTGGTGGTCATACCGCTTTAATGCAAGGAAAAATAACGCGGGATGGCGTATTGACTATTTCATTGTTTCGGACAGAATTGCCGATAAGATAAAAAATGCCGATATTCTCTCGGATATCTACGGCAGCGATCACTGCCCTGTAATACTTGAATTAGATGAAAGCAGTTTATAGTTTATTTGGTTCTTTCTGAAGCTCATTCACTTGCGCTTGTGATGATATAAAAAGCCTGTTACTCCGGATACAGCAGCGTCAAATATCATTATTAATTATTCATTATTAATTATTCATTAAAAAAGGGTGGTTTTGCGATGATCAAAGTGAAAAATCTGACTAAGTATTATGTCAGAAACAAGGCTCTCGATAATGTCAGCTTCACGCTGAATGAGGGGGAGATTCTTGGTTTTCTCGGGCCTAACGGCGCAGGAAAATCTACTACAATGAATATCATAACAGGCTATCTTTCCTGCGACTCGGGAACGGTCGAGATAGACGGAATTGATATTCTCAGCGAACCGACTAAGGCAAAGAAAAAAATAGGGTATCTTCCCGAAATACCGCCGCTGTACAACGACATGACGGTCAGGGGCTATCTTGAATTTATGTTCAGACTGAAAAAGGTCAAAAAACCTATGAAAGAGCATATCAATTCTATCTGTGAGCTTGTGAAGATATCGGATGTAAAGGAAAGGATAATCAAACATCTTTCAAAAGGTTACAGACAGCGTGTGGGACTTGCACAGGCGCTGATCGGCGACCCGCCTGTACTTATACTTGATGAGCCTACTGTAGGTCTTGACCCTCAGCAGATAATCGAAATAAGAAAGCTTATCCGTGATCTGGGGAAGAAACATACAATAATTCTTTCGTCCCATCTTCTCTCTGAGGTTCAGGCAGTCTGTGATAAGATACTTATTATAAATAACGGTAAAATAGTTGCAGATGAACTGAAAACCTCACTTACAGGTACCGGTTCATCTACAGCAAAGCTGAAAATAGTTGTGGAAGGCCGCAGACAACAGGTGCGCTCCGTTCTGCAAAAGGTTGACGGCGTAATTAAGGTTACCGATCTGGGCGAGCCTGAGAAGGGTTGCTGTGAATTCAGTGTTGACAGCCGCCGTGATGTGAGAAGGCTTATTTTCAGATCGCTGTCAAAAACAGATTTTAATATTCTTGAGATGAGTCCGGTAGAATTTTCACTTGAGGATACATATCTGGATATTATTACCGGTAAGATCAATACAAAGGAGGCAGCATCTGATGTCAGCAATATATAAAAGAGAATTTCAGTCGTATTTCACATCGCCGATAGGCTATGCCGTTCTTGCTGCATTTATGTTTTTCAGCGGTATATTCTTCTACATACAATGCCTTTATCCCGGAAGTGTGAATATGTCGCCTGTTTTTCAGAGTATGTTTTTTATAGTTCTGTTCGTAATACCACTGATAACCATGAGAACCTTTGCAGATGACAGGAAAAATAAAACGGATCAGGCGCTTCTGACCTCTCCTGTAAGCATACCCTCTGTGGTAATATCAAAGTTTTTGTCCTCACTTTCGGTATTTGCTCTTTGCCTTTGCTCATTTATTATAGAAGGCATTGCTCTCTCATTTATGGCAAAGCCCGATTGGAGCGTTATAATCGGAAATGTGTTCGGCATGATAATCATGGGTTCGTCATTTGTTGCAATGGGACTTTTTATCTCGTCACTGACAGAAAGCTCTGTAGTTGCAGCGATAGTATCTTTTGTTATAAACGTACTCATAAGCCTGCTTGATTCAATTGGCTATACCATAAACTGGGAATGGCTGTCAAATATTATAAACACACTTTCATTCCAGGGAAAATATAACGATTTTGCGCTTGGCATGATCTCACTTTCAAATGTGGTATTTTTCCTTTCGGTGACCTGTATATTCCTGTTCCTCACAGACAGAGTTATCGAAAAAAGAAGATGGGCATAAGGAGGGGTGAGTTATGTCAGATAAAGAGATAAATAAAAATGATATTACAGATAATAATGCTGATGATGAAACAGTCGTTATTGCTGAAAGTAAGCCTGCAAAGGATAAAAAGGCTGACGGCGGAAATACCGAAAAAACTGTAAAGGCTGAAAAAACTGTTAAAGCGGAAAAGACAGACAAGCCTTCCAAAAAGCCTGAAAATAAAAAGAAAGATACAGATAATTCACGCAGGAATAAATATCGTATAACATCCATGATGCTGACGGCTATTGTGCTTGCAGGTGTTATAATAGTTAATGTTATAGCTTATGCGCTGACAGATCGTTTTTCTGCGCTGACAGCCGATATTACAAGCAACGGTACATTCAATCTTTCGGATTCGACTTATAAGCTTCTCGAAGGCATGAATAAAAAGGTCAGCATAACATTTCTGACTCAGAGAAAAACATATGAGATGCTTGATTCTACGTACTATAAGCAGGCTACCAATATGGTGGACAAGATGATACAGGATTCAAACGGTTTTCTTTCGGTCAATTATGTGGATATAGTGTCAAATCCGAATTTTGTCAATGATTATCCCGATGATAACCTTATGACAAGCGATGTTATCGTAAGATGCGGCGATAAGTATAATGTTCTTCATAAAGAGGATCTGTATAATTATGAGCTGATGAATAACCAGTACCAGTATATAACCTCTTCAAAAGCAGAGTCTGCTATAGATACCGCTATTGTAAAGGTAACAAGCACCCGTTCCGATAAAATAGTGCTTATTACCGACAATTCAACCGACAGCTATGATTATCTCAGCCGTCTGCTTACATCAAATAACTATAATGTTGTTACAATGGAGATAGAAAAGGCTGATATCCCCGATAATATCAATACAGTTATCGCCTTTGCGCCCACAAAGGATTACAGCGAAGCCGCCGTAAAGAAGCTCAGAGATTTTCTGTATAATGACGGAAATTATAGCAAGAGCATGGTATATATCGCATACCGCAATAAGACTGATCTGCCGAATATAGATAATCTGCTTGATGAATACGGACTGAGGATATCTGACGGTCTTGCCTTTGATATGGATACAAGCAGACAGATGAGCGGACTCAGTTCCTACAGCGCATACAGATATATAGCCGCAAGCTTTGCTTCAAAGCTGTACACCGATAATATTACCGCAAACAGTCAGACTATCCTCTCAGATTATGCAAGAGGAGTTTTTTCGACAAATGAAGATGTCACTCAGGCTCTTGTTACATATTCTTCAAACTCGGGCATCTGCCCGTTCAGCGTAACGGATGACTGGAATCCCCAGGATTATATAATAGGCAGCGTCTGCATAATGATGCAGGGCATTGCAGGTAATGATAAGGCGCAGTCAAAGCTTATAGCTTCAGGTTCTACGGAAATGTGGAGCCAGACAATAATGGAATCACAGTTTGTCAATCAGGAATACTGGATGAATATGATTGATAACCTTAATCACAGAGAGGATAGTTCAATAAGACTTGAAGATAAGGTAATAACAGATTATTCTCTTCAGGGTATAAGCAGACAGACATCTGTTATGGTTGGCATAACAATGTTTGCTATTATCCCTGTTCTTATCGTTGGCGCAGGCATAATGGTATATGTTGTAAGACGCAGAAAGTGACGGCGGTTATGAAGAAAAATATTATTATAATTATAATAGCTGCGGCCGTTGTTGCAGCGCTGGCAGGGGTAATGATATTTGTTCTTAATCTGCCCCACACAGAAGAAAGCGGACTTTCTTCCGATACGCTTGACATACTGCTGTATGATAAAACAAGTGTCAAGCCCGAAGAGATCACCGTAAAAAACAGCGGCGGAGAGTATACGCTACTGGGCTTCGATTATACCAAAGAGGCTGAGGAGCTTTCAAAGGAAATGATGGATGCGTCCGAGGAAGAAAGCTCACAGGTTTCTCAAAATCGTATAAATAATGAGGTATCCTCTGTCAAGATCAATATGAGCTATACGATGCAGGGACTTGATTCTCTTGAACTCAGCAAGGATATGACAGATGCGCTTGCATATCAGTGTTCTTACGTAACTGCGCTTCAGCTTATAGATAAAACAGGCAGCAGATATAAGGAATTCGGACTTGATAAGCCGAAGGTTACTGTTAAGATCATTTTCAGTGATAACAGCACCGAAACTCTCTATCTGGGAAATGATGCGCCGAATGAGATGGGAACTTATTTCCGAATGGAAAACAATCCCAATGTTTATCTTGTAAACAGTGAGAATGTTGCATCATTTAAAGTTGAAAAGCTTCAGATGCTTGATAAGACCATCACAAAATCATTTGATTATGATACCGACAGTGATGTGCAGATAACAGCCATAGACATCAGCGGCACAGGATATGAAAAGCCTCTGAAAATTGACAATGATAAATCCATTTCAATGGACAGCGCATATAAGATGCGTTCACCTTATCTTATGCCCTGCGCAAAGGAAGCTGTACAAAGCTTTGGAAGAACTATGTACGGTATGAACGGCACAGAGGTAGCAGCTGCCGATATAACCGATGCAGATAAAAAGAAATTCGGACTTGATAAGCCGTATATGAATATTAAGGTCACAGCCTCAGACGATACAAGCGTAGGAATATATGTTTCAAAGGCTGAAAAAGACGGAAGCTGTTATGTTATGAGCGATAACGGAAAGATAATATTCAAAATGGCAAAATCCTCTGTAGAAAACTGGTACGGCGCAGGATATGAAAAGTTCGTCACGGTATTCTTTGTATATCCGTATACAGACTGGATGGATAAGGCAGTCATAACCTCGGGCGGACAGACAACAACCTATGATATCACTCATAACAGGCAGGAAAATGATCTTCTTGAAGAATTCATGATAACTACTGTTTTATCAGACAGCAAGCCTGTTGAATATAACGATTTCAATACTATGATCCTGAATATAAGCGGTCTTGCAAGGACAGGCGTAGATATAAAGAGTGATGAAGGTTTTGAAGAGGTATACCGCGCAGATCTGCATTACAGCGGAAAAGACGGAGAAACTGTTGAGGACAGTATTGTCCTCAAAAAAGGCAAAGATGGTTCTTATATAGTTGTCCTGAATGGAATCGTGGGAGGCTATACCGACCGTGAATATGCAGAAAAGCTGATCGGTCAGGCGCACGATGCTCTTACCAAGGGCAAGATAGAGAATCTCAGGGTAGATGATGAGGAAGACCCGGATGCTGAGGAAAGTTCCGCAGAAGACGCTTCTTCTCAGATAGCCGAAGGTCCTCAGATTTCAGCAGCAGATAATTCATAAAAAATTCCCGCAGGAAGAACCTATGATCTTCCTGCGGGAATAATTTTACTTTATTATATCATATTCTTTCAGACGTTCAATATTTGACTTGTCGCTTTTTTCGTTGTAAAGCTTATCTACAATACTTAGATCGAAAATAGAGTGCAAGCTGTCTGATACTTTATCAAGCTCTTCTTCAGTGGTGTTTTTATCATTAAGAAGGAATACCTCATCGCCGTTAAATTCGGCAGAATGATCAATTTTAAGTATCTGTTAAAGGCTGCCGTCATCTTTCATAGTGTAGCAGGCAGATCCTGAAGCCTGACCGCCCCAGCCGCCGCTGTAGTAGCCGTCACTGATATAAAATGTATCGGCATTTTCATCATATCTCAGATGAATACTGTTTCCGCCGATGGTTCCGGCAGATTCCGCCCCGGAAAGCAGGACCTTTACCTGTTTGTTTTCCATAGTGCAGAATACACTGCGGCTTTGCATTCTCGGACCTGTATCAGTTCCTTTTGAAAACATCAGCATTTCATAAACTCCGTCGCCGTTGAAGTCGAAAACAGCAAAATCCGGATCAAGAAGTGTTGTATCGTTTTCTATATTTTCACCGAAGGCTTCATAGCTTCTCCATTCGCCTGAATCAATATAGGACTTATAAACAGCTTTTGCCTGCTCAAGTGATGTACCGGTATCGTCTGAGTCGTTTGTGTCCTCTGTATTATCGGAATTATCAGCCAAAAAGCCTTTGAGTACATCAATGACGTTCTGAGTTTCGCTGAAAAGGCGGTCCATCTCTTCTTCTCTGTAGAATGTTATATGATTTTCCGTGCCTTTTGACCTGAATTCATCCAGCTTGGAGTTGTATTCGTCATCTGTAACCAGCTTACCGTCTATGGTGTATGGAACGACACCGTTGCTGTCGGGCTCGGGGGAGGTTTTATAGCTGAATACTTCTTTGAATTCTTTGCCGTCAAACTCGTTCCATGTGCCATAATTTAAATAACCGTGATTGCCGTCGGTAAATAAATATATTTTGTCGGAACAGTCCAGGTATTCTACAAAGGGACCAACTCCGCCTTCGTAGTTAACTTTGCCGCTGTAGACTGAAACAGCCTTACCGTCTATATAAGAGTATACTTCCTGTCGGTTGGTAAACTCAGCGTCAGAGCTGTCGGAATATGCGCAGAGCAGTTCCTCTATGCCGTCACGGTTGAAATCCATGAGCTTTACCAGTGAAAGTCCTACGGCATATCCTGAGATACCGGATTCCAGAGACTTGTGAGCTTTTCCGTGCTCGCTTTCAAGCTTTGTCACAATTTCTGCGTAAGCTTTATAAACTTCATTCAGAATGTTTTCTTCTTCTGAGCTTTCTGCTGATGATTCATCAGTAACAGATGATTGCGCCGCTGTATTTTCGGACTTTTCGGAAGCATCCGATGTGTCAGCGCTGCTTTCTGCTTTGGAAGGGGCAGAGGAATCATCATCGTTTCCGCCGGTTCCCGGAATAAAGCTGCATCCCGAAAGAGAAGCTGCTATAAAAAGTGCGAGTGCTGTCCTGAAAGAATTCTTTTTCATTTTTAATCACCATTTACATTTCCAGATATGACTGCTGTATGGTTCAAGCTGACTTCCGCCGCCGAAATCATGTATACCCCCTGTTACCAGATCATCAGCAAGACCGCATCCTGCATCAAAGTGAGCAGTGAATGGCTGGCTGTCTGCGTTTATGGCAACGAAAACTCTTTCGCCGTCACAGTCACGCTGTAATACACACTGTTTGTTTGTAAGAACGGGTATTTTTATATCGCCATAGCAAAGTGCCTTTGACTCACGATGAGCCTTTGCAAGACGGCGGATGTGTTCGGTAAGCTCGTTTGTTTCGGGTTTTTCAAAAGCAGGGCGAAGCGCGGGATCACCGTCTTTTTTGTCTGCTTTAGCGCCCCATTCGCTGCCATAGTATACGCAGGGAATACCGGGCATACCGAAAAGCATT
Source organism: uncultured Ruminococcus sp. (assembly GCA_902763365.1). GTDB lineage: Bacteria > Bacillota > Clostridia > Oscillospirales > Acutalibacteraceae > UBA1213. The sequence continues at coordinate 6,957 of CACWRT010000055.1, read as the reverse complement.
GTATAAACAAGGGGCAGATGCTGAGGATTTGAAAGGATGCTTGCAATACGAGTGACGTCATGGTTGTCTGCAAAGCAAAGCAGGTGCATACCCTTGTACTGACACCAGGGTTCGGGACCGAAACGGTTTTTTAGGGAATGACATATCTCGAACATATTCATTGAGTTGAAGCTGGAGAACAGTCCCTTGTAACATTCATAGTTGGTTGCCGAGTGCAGCATATCATTGTTTACCCAGCGTGAGTAATCGCCGTGAAGAAGCTCACCTATGAGGAAAAAGTCTTCTTTAAGCTCATTTGTGTAGCTTCTGAGACGCTTGAGAAAATCAAAGTCAAGACAGTATGCCACATCAAGACGAATACCGTCAATGCCGAAATATTCAACCCAGTATTTAACTGCGCCTAATATATGATCCACAACGGCAGGATTGCGGAGATTAAGCTTTACAAGATCGTAGTGACCTTCCCATCCTTCGTACCACAGACCGTCATTATAGGAGCTGTTGCCGTCAAAGTTTATGTTGAACCAGTCTTTGTAAGGAGAGTTCCATTTTTTCTCGCAGACATCACGGAACTGAGGGAAGCCCCTGCCTACATGATTGAATACGCCGTCAAGAACGACCTTAATGCCTTTTTCGTGAAGCTTGTCGCAAACCTGCTTGAAATCCTCGTTAGTACCCAGACGGCAGTCTATTTTGCAGTAATCTCTTGTATTGTAGCCGTGTGTATCGGATTCAAATACAGGTGAGAAATAGACCGCATTGCACCCTAAATCTGCTATATGATCTGCCCAGTCCATTACTTTAAGTATACGATGTTCCTGAACACCGTCATTTTCAAACGGCGCGCCGCAAAGTCCCAGAGGATATATCTGATAGAATACCGCCTCATAACCCCAATTGCTCATAACTATCTACCTTCCTTTATTAAAACTTTAACTCTGTACAATAAATTTCAGAGTAATCAAACACATTCATCATTATAACACAAGCTCCTCCCGTTTTCAATATATTTTTTGTGTATTTTTGCGATTTGCGGCAACGCTCGCACCGGGGAGTTCTGTTTTCTGTGTCTCCGACGGCCAAAGGCTCCGCCTTTGGAATCCGCCAGGGCGCTGCCCTGGACCCGCCGCCTTTGAAAAGGCGGGCGAAACGTTTGCACTTATATTTAATGCCGCTTTTTTTCGCCTTCCATACCTCTTGAATTGAATTGCTGCTTTCGCCTGCCGCTCAAAAAGCTTAATACGCGGGCAGTGAAGCCCGAACGGCGAGTTCAGAGCGGATGCGATGCGGAGCAATACCTGCGTTTAGGAATCAGCGAAGATCGGCAGCAGGTTCTATGAAGAAAAGGCGGGAGGAGAAGTCAGGGAAGATGCGGACATTCTCGTTAAAGCCTGTACCGGAGAAAGCCTGGAGAAGAGAGATACCGGAATTCATAAGAAGGCTGCCTGATACAACGATATTTTCGGCTTCACTGGGGAGTTTAACGATACCCGAGATCATGTTATGGAGAACAGAATCCTGACGGACATGGATGGGAGAAACGGTATTTATAAGACTGCCGAATTGCTTGACGTCAACAGATAAGGGCAGACTGTAAAAACGATAGAGCATATCGGGGTCAAGTCCCTTTGCTGTGAAGACTTCATGCTGGCTGTTGGGGCGGACAAGCTCCTGCAAAAGACATCCGACCGCCATTTTCCTGTCGGGCGACACACAGATCCACTGGTGAATATTATCCGACCTTATCCTGTAGAACTGACCGTACTGCAAAACACTGCGCCATTTCTTGTACAATTCCGTTTGTTTTTTTATTTCCTGTTTTTGTGCCGACGACAGATCACGCACATCACATTCATATCCCAGAACTCCGAATGCGGCGGTTGTAAACCTTGTTGAAGAAGGTGTAGACCTGAGTGTCTGATGATTGGGACTTGCAGCATAGTGCGCGCCTATGCAGCATTGAGGGTAGCCATAGCTGTATCCTTCCTGTATGTTCATACGGCTGATAGGATCGGTATTGTCGCTTGCCCAGATCTGCGGAAAATAGCACAGTATTCCAAGATCGAACCTGTTACCGCCTGATGCGCAGCCTTCGAACAGAATATCGGGAAACAGAAGCACAAGATTTTTCATCAGCTTGTACAGACCGCATATATACCTGTGCATACATTCTCCTTGTCTTTCTTTGGGAAGATACGGAGAATATGCGTCAGAAAAAATACGGTTCATGTCCCACTTCACATATGAAATATCTCCCGAGGAAAAAACCTCCGTAAGCTTTTTCAGAAGATACTCAACGACTGCGGGGTTTGCCAGATCGAGTATACGCTGATTTCTGCCCTCTGAATGAAGTCTTCCCGGGGCAGCCAATGCCCATTCGGGATGACGCTTATAAAGTCTGCTTTCTGTGCTTATCATTTCAGGCTCGACCCAGATTCCGAATTTCATTCCTGCTGATCTGATCTTATTGCTCAGTCCCCTCAGACCGTGAGGAAGCTTTTTTGGGGAAGCATCCCAGTCCCCGAGAGAATGTTTGTCGTCATTTCTTTGTGCGAACCAACCGTCATCCATGACAAAAAGCTCTATTCCAAGCTCTGAACCTGCTTTTGCGAGAGATACCAGTGTGGATTCCGAAATATTGAAATAACAGGCTTCCCAGCTGTTCAGAAGTATTGGGCGGGGTGTTTTTTTCCATTTTCCCCTTAATATATGCTCACGTACAAATCTGTGCATATTGATACTCTGTCCCGTAAATCCTTTATCGGAAAAAGTCATTACTGCTTCGGGAGCCTCAAATACTTTATCCTTTTCTAGAACGAATCGGGAGCCTGAGGGCTGAATTCCGCTTATGATCCTTGTTTTGCTGAAGGGACTGACTTCAACGGCACTGTAGTGGCTGCCGCTGTATATAAGATTGAAGCCAAAGCAGCTGCCGCTGTTCTCGGTTGTGCTGATGTCGTGTACCATAAAGAAAGGATTTGCGCGGCTTGAGGAACATCCTGTACGGGACTCTATAGTATATTTCCCCGCGGTAAGGTTTACGGTACTCTTATCCATTTCCCGCGCCCATGCGCCGCGGAATGATGTAACACTGACGTTGCCTATAGGAATATCAAGCTGCATACTCATTATCTTTTCTATTTCCACAGAGCTGTCACCGCAGTTTTTTAGCTCGACGCTTCTTGTTATAACATTGCACTCTGAGTAAACCCAGTAGTGCAGTTTCAATAATAAGTCGCTGTCTTTTAAAGTGATACACAGATGTTCGTATATGCCGCTTTCCGAATACGATCCCGGCAAATATGAAAACGATGGCTTGATATCATCAATATTATCTTCAACAAATACGAAATCGTTTGAACGGCAGCCGTCTGCGCTTATTGTTTCGAGAAAGGGTTCCCGTGTATCGCCGTGCCCCATACAGGAAATTTCAAGGCACATATCCTCAGGTATCTCGGTAGGATGGTCTTTGGAGTAGACTATAACATTCCCGGGTTCAAATTCTCGTTTTTGAGTCAGGGCAGCTGCTTCATCTGCCGAATCAATATGTATTTTTTTCCCGTAATACAGATGTTCAGGGTGTCCCGAAGGTGTCAGCGCAAGTACATAAGACGTATCATCCGTATCAAGTATCCATACGATCCTTTTGCCCTCAAGCCTTCTGATCATTTTCATCCACCTGCATTTCCTCTATCTGTTTGTTGATGTCTTTCAGTTTGTCGTCTGTCAGAATAAATTTCTTTCTGAAAAAGAAGAAAGCGATAACAAGCCCGATTATAGGTATAACAGCCATTGTCATGCGGAGTCCTACCTTTGCGCTGTCAGCCACTGCAAGTGAAAAATCAACTGTCTGGTCGGCTTCGGTTGTAGCAGCGTCGCTGAGGCTGTTTATTTGCAGACAAAGTGATGCCGCAAAAGCAGCTATGCCCGAAGCAAGCTTTACAACAAAGGTCTGCATTGAAAAGATAACGCTTTCATCACGGCGTTTGTTTTTAAGATATCCGTAATCAACTGTATTTGCGAGAAAAACGGTAGTCAATATATTTGTTATGCCGCAGGATGAGAATATCAGAAAAGCGGGGATAAACAGAATAAATACATTATTCATATTGGTAAAGGTCAGAGCCAGAAGTACGGCGTATCCTATAACTGCCGAACCGAGTGAGATATAGAAAACCTTTGTGTTAGAAAACCACCGTCTGAGCAGAGGATAGAAAAGCATCATTGAAAGCACCTGCATTGCGCCGCCGAACATATTAAAAAGAGTATAGCTGTTGTACCAGTCTGTACCGCCGAAATCATATTTGAAGAAATAGATAACAAGGTTTGACGTAATATATATCGCACAGTTTATAAGCACGATAGCCACAACTACAGTAAGTGCCTGATCGTTCTGAATAAGTGCCTTGAACATCTGACCGACAGAAACGGTTTTCATTTCGGCGGTAGATTTTTCCTTGACATTTATGCACATCAGCACAGTGAATATTACGAAAAGCAGCGCAACCGCAGCAGCAAAAACTCTGAAACCTATTATTTCAATATCCTTTGCGGTCTGACCACCGAATATTTTGCCCAAAGCCTGAACAGCTATGACAGTAACTACCATAACGAGGGCTTAACCGACACCTGCCGCGCTTCTTGCAAGAGTAGTAAGGTTTTCTCTTTCCTTGCCGCCTTCGGTAAATGCAGGGATCATTGACCAGTAGGGAATATCCATCATTGTATATGTTACGCCCCAGAGGATGTATGCTACTGCCGCATATGCTGTCATTCCCGCACCGTCAAGTGAAGGCGGAGCGCAGAACATCAGAAACAGTATTGCAGCATTTGTCAGCGCGCCTATAAGCAGCCAGGGGCGGAACTTGCCCCATTTTGTTTTTGTTTTTGCCACTATTACGCCCATTATCGGATCATTGAAAGCGTCGAATATTCTGGCGGCAAGCAGTATTACGCCCATAGCCACCGCCGATACTCCCATTATGTCCTGATAATAATAAAGTATATATGTTGCCGAAAGCATATATACCATGTCTTTTCCCACAGCGCCGAGAGCGTAGGATATTTTCGCGCCAAGAGTAAGCTTTTGTCTTTCTTTCATTTACAATCACCCCTTAATTAATGAATATAGTTAGGAATTAGGAGTTAGGAATTATTTCTTTTTTCACTGAATTATGCTTCCTTCGCTGTTTACGGTTTTCATTTATTACTATTAACAGCGAAGAAAAACCACAGCGTTCAGCAAGTTAAGTCAGAGCCGATAATAATTCAACATTCAACATTCCACTTTCCACATTAGCTTTAAGCTGTGAGTTAAAAAGTGCCTTTGGCGATTTTTACTGCCTCATAAGCGCCGTTGTATATGCCGATGGAATTATTGGTCTTTATGCAGCGGCACATTTGTTCAAAGATGGTATCGTCTTCCATCAAGAGGTCAGTCATTTGAAGAGTATGGGGAATATCGGTACATTCAAGAGTACCGTCACCGATCTCAGCCGAATGGATCGCGCCCCATTTTTCGTGTCCGCCAATTCTTTTGAGAAATATTTTCGGTACAGGATAGAAGGAAAGCTCACTTGGTTTTGTCATGAGAATATCGGTGCTGCGCATGAGAAGGTTTGTGCAGTAGACTGCTTCAAATATGTTTTTATGCCAGAATGCGTGAATACCCTCGATATGTTCCGTCAGAGCTTTTTCGGCAAATGCTTTTGTATCGTCCCATTTTCCGAAATGAGTAGTGCTTATCTTGTCAAGCAGACTTATTTCACTCAGCAGCTCATTCCATACCTGCATATAATCGCCTACATTGATGTACAGGGCAGCCTTTTTCTTTATTACTGACGGAAGAAGATGACGGATAACCGCAGCAAAAAGCTCACGCTGCGCGCCTGCGCCGCCTATAGTGAGAAGAATGCGTACAGGCTCGCCGTCTTTTCTGCGTCTGAGTCTTTCATCGCAGTCTTTTTCAATGTTGCTGACTATTTCATGGTCAATATAGTGACCTGTATATACAAGGCTGTCGGCAGGCATAGGTGAAAGTACCTTTCTGCCGTCCATTCCGTTAAGTATACGGTATCCCATATAAGCCTGATAAGTCTGAACGGTATGGATACTGCCTTCGGCAAGATGAAGTGCCATAGGCCAGTTATCGGGAATTGCATTTACCACACGTTTCATTCCTGCGTGTATCGCTGCCTGAGCAGGCCATACGTGAGTACCTATTACCGGAATTTCCTTCGGGATGTTTTTGAAAACGGGAGCCATAAGCTCAGCATTTTTCTGATCGGAAGAATTGTAGCTCAGTTTTCGGAAGCCTTCATAATTCATAGGTTCCCAGACGGTTTTGTTAAAAACACGGCTTTTTTGTGAAATGCGTGAACCGAGAGAATAAAGATCGTTCTGTGCGCCTATGACTTTGGTACAGGTTGTGGATTTGTAGGAATTGAGATCCATCCAGTAGGGGGTATAGCCCAATGCGTGTGCGGCAGACGCCATTGCCATAGATATGCGATAGTGTCCAAAACCCATGCGGATATTGCCGACAATTATGCCTTTTTCCGTGTCGAAGGGAATGTCACCTTCTCCCTCCGCAACACGTATGTCGTAAACTCCAAGGGAATTGCCCAGAGTTTCATTCGGTACAAGCTTTGCCGGATAATCGGACAAGCTGTCATCGCCGAATTTTTCTATGTAGCTTTGTTTTGAGCGTTCAGCTTTTTCTGCCGACTTTTCATCAATAACGTTTCCGAAAATTACTTTTGATCTGTCAGTCATATAACATTCTCCTTCTTTTTTAATTTCAGACAATTGCATTTTTGCACAATTATCGATCAACTTGTAAACTTATATTATATACTATCACACATTCCCCGAAAAATCAATACCGCCGCCCGGCGAGCCGCCGGCGAGCCGCCGGACCCTAAACGCGGGTATCGCTCCGCTTCGCATCCGCTCTGA
>CACWRT010000054.1 GCA_902763365.1 uncultured Ruminococcus sp. | reverse complement strand
GGACTCCGTTTCACTTCATTGGAGTATTTCTATTCGGAGTTTATTTTACCATGGTTTCTTCAATTCGGCATGGCGCGGGGTTATTGGGCGGATACTGTTTTTCTATGCTCTTTTCTGTTGTAGTGATGTAATAGTGTCGCCTAACGTGTCAGCTATTGTTTTATCAGCTTCCTGTATAGCGTGTACATATCTGTTTGTAGTACTGAGCTGTGAGTGACCCAAGCGGGCGGCGACCTGCTTTATATTTGCACCGTTAAGCAGTGAAAGTGTAGCCGATGTATGCCGCAGAGCATGAAGCTTTATATGCGGCAGCTTATGACGTTCAAGAAAATCACTGAATTGTTCTGTCGGTGTGTTCGGGTGCATGACAGAACCGTCTTTTTTTGTAAATATAAAATTATCCGCTGTACCGTTCCATGCAGTTCCGAGAGTGAATCTCTTTTCCGTTTGCTCAATTTGCAGCTGTCTGAGCAGATCAACACAGTATGCAGGAATAGCAACAACCCTGTTTTTGCCGCTTTTTGTGCTTTTGGTTTTGGCTTTTTCTCCGGTCAGCTGATACAGGCTTTTTGTTATGGATATTTTATAATTCTTATAATCAATATCACTCCATTTTAAGGAAGTCAATTCCCCTCGTCTGCAACCTGTTATTATAGCAAGATGTACCAATACTTGAAATTGCAGCGGCTCACTATCAAGAGCTGAGAGCATAGCGGCAATTTGTTCTTTATCCATTATGTCAGTTTTTTGTGTGCCGACAATGGAAGGGAGCTTTATTTTACCGCTGTCTGTCGGATTGGACGGGATCAGCTCAAGCCGATAAGCCGCAGACAGTACCGACTGCAAAACAGCGTAATATCTTTTTACGCTTGCAGGCTTCAAAGCTCCTGTTTTGCCGTCCTGCCGGTACTCACCTGATGAAAGCATATTCACAAACTCCTGAACGTGTACCGGACGGATATCCTTAAGCTTTTTATGACCGAGTGCAGGAAGTATATACCTGTTTATTACCCTTTTGTATTCCTCTATGGTTGTAGGCTGTAATGCAAGTCTGGCACTCTCTAAATACTGAGGTATAAAGTCAGCTAATTTTAATCTGCCGTCTGCTGCTACCTCTCCATTCAATACCTTTTCTTCAAATTCAACAGCGGCTTTATTCAGAGCCTTTTCAAGCTGTTTATCCGTGTATTTCTTGTCAGGCTTCCATGTCATAGTACGCTTTATTCTCTTACCGTTTACGTCAAATCCGCATGAAACAACTATCCTGTAGCTGTCGCCCCGTTTTTCAATCGTTGCCATACAATCCACCTACTCTCAAAATAGTAATACAAGCTGATTACCTTTTATATTTTTCAAACAATGCGTTTAATAGTGTGTTATACATTTCATCGGTAAGTACAGAACTGGTTTCTTTAAGTTTCTTTATTGATATAAATTCTTCTACAAAACCTACAATATCATCTTGCAATAGACAAGAGAAATGAAAACTTAATGAAAATTCACCCTCGCTCAAATCTGAACTCTCCTTTTTAAAGGAATATTCATTTGTATCTATCAGCAATTTCAAAGATGTTAAGGTTGACATATTCCCCGATGATTCATCGGAGTTGTTTTCAATAGAACATAACCAATCAAGAGAAACTCCAAGAGCTTCAGCAAGTTTAACAGCATTATCAAGCTGAGGCATTTTCGTTCCTTTTTCGTAATAAGAGATCGCTGTAGCTGTAACCCCTGATATTTCAGCCAGTTCTTTATAATTTAATTTCTTCTTTAATCGTGTCTCTCTTAGTCGTTCAGAGAATGTAGTAATATCCATATTAAAAACCACCTTGTTTATTTTCTTTTATTTTATAACAAAAAATAACGATAGTCAAGTTCTTTTTTGAATATTTAGATTCGTTTAGATTTTTCAAATAATGATATCTAAAATTTATTATAACCGAGCTATTTAATCTATCATCAAAACAATTACATTATAACCAAGTTATACATATTACAATCAAAATTATTATTTTATAGCCAAGCTATTAATATTTCTGTTAAAATAATTATATTACAACCAGGTTGTATTTATATATATTAAAGTTTGATAACTAAAATATAGTTGACTTTTTTACAAATAAGAGTATAATAGAAATAAAAGAAAATAAAGAGGTGAATAGCATGAAAGACCTATCTAAACTTTCTGATTCGGAAAAGTCTGTTATACTTGCAAGACGTGAGTATATGAGACAGTGGCGGAAAAACAACCCACAAAAGCAGAAAGAATATACAGAACGTTTTTTTGCCAAACAGATTCAGAAACAGCAGCAGGCTACATAAAAAAACACCGCCTGACCTGTGGGGCAGATCAGACGGCAAACAAAGCACGAATACAAACCAACGACAAAGCTGCTGTATAAATGCTTTATTCTATAATAGCACAACAGCGGCAAAATGTAAATGAAAATGAGGTGTAAATTTATGGAGATCGAAAAGTACACAATCCCTCGTGTTATCGGAGTAAAACAGGCTGCCGCTGAGTTCGGTATAGCCGAATACGCTTTAAGAACATGGATAAAGTCCGGGCAGCTCCCTGTGATACATTGCGGACGGAAACATCTGATAAACTGCACTGTACTCAGCCGCTTCCTGTCGGGTGAGTTCATGGAGAACACCAGAGAACCGGAACAGGTGCAGCCTGCCGCTGTAGGTGCAGACGGTGTAATATACACAAAAGTACCTGCAAAAACAGAAAGGACCCGCAGCGGCAAAGTTTACAAAGTTATGCCGGCGATCAGATAAGGCGGTGACGGTATGAAAGATTACTTTAACAGCGGTACAGCGTACTACTTTGAAACACCCCCCTACTGTGATATCCTCGCTGCCATTGGTGACGGAGCAGAGAACGCCCGGCATAAATCAGAGCTGATCAGGCTTACAGGTATGCAGGATAGGGAGCTGAGAAAAACAATTGAATTTCTCCGCAGACATGGAGTTGTTATAATATCTGATAGTCACGGATATTATTTCCCGTCAAATGAAAGGGAGCTTGCAGCGTATGTACACCAGGAAGAAAAAAGAGCTAAAAGCGTGTTTGGCACTCTAAGATATGCAAGACAGCTTTTGAAGAAATTTCAATCTTAATGATATACCGCTGCCAGAATTTCAACAGATGGCAGCGGCAATTAAATATAAACGGAGGTAAATATGCCAAGTGTTAAAAAATACTATTGGTTGAAACTAAAAGAAGATTTTTTTAATCAAAAATATGTAAAAGCATTGAGGAAGCTTCCAGATGGTGATAGTCTGACAATTATTTATTTAAAAATGCAGCTTATGACCTTAAATACTTCCGGAATACTTGTTTTTGATCATATTATGCCGAATTGCGAAGCTGAAATTGCTTTATTACTGGACGAGGATGAAAACAAAGTTAAATTTGCTATAGAAGCATTAATAAAAATGGGGATAATCGAAAGACTTGATAACAATGACCTGTATTTATTGGCTATGTCTGAGTTAATAGGCTATGAAAGTGATTCGGCGGAACGTGTAAGAAAATTCAGAGAAAGAAAAAGAGCGTTACAATGTAACGAAAATGTAACGACAGAGAAAGAGATAGAGAAAGATATAGAGAAAGATATAGAGATAGATATAGAGATAGATATAGAGAATAATATGTCGGTTGACACCGACACGCAGGCGCAAATTGATTATAAAAAAATCGTTTCTTTATTCAATGAAATCTGTATTTCACTGCCGAAAGTTAAAAATATTTCTGAAAACAGGAAGCGAAATATAAAAAATGCAAGTAAAAAATTAAACGGTGATTTTGAAAGCTTTTTCAAAAAAATTGAAAGCTCCGACTTCCTTACAGGCAGAAAAGGAACATGGGACGGCTGCTGTTTCGACTGGATTATTAAGCCTCAGAACCTTATCAAGATCATTGAAGGTAACTATGATAATAAAGAGCAACAGGGATATCATATAAACTATGTGGAAGGATTGGAGTACCTATGAGTATATTTAATAAACTTATCGAAGAAGCCGCCAAAAGAGCGGAATGTATAAAAAAGGCCGGCGATTATGTAACCCCTGATACAGGACTGCTTCATTGTGGTGTATGTAATGAGCCTAAACAGCAGATTGTTAAACCCAACTTTCGTGATCCGTTCCTTGCTTTTCGTGAGTGCCGCTGTCAGCGTGAAGAAAGCCAAAAGGAACGGGAAGAGCTTGAACAATATGACAAAGAACAGCGGCAAAAGAAGCTGAAAAGTAAAGGTATTAAAACCGAAGCTTTCAAAAGCTTTACATTCGACAGTGACGATAAACGGAATATTGAAGTATCAAAGCTGTGCTGTAACTATATCCGACACTGGGACGAAATGGAAAAGGTATGCGGCGGTCTGCTGTTTTATGGAGATGTTGGCGGCGGTAAGTCGTTTTATGCCGGATGTATAGCAAATGCACTGATAAAGAGAGATGTTCCCGTTCTTTTTACAAGCCTGAGAGATTTGGTAGATAACAGACAGGCGGCAAAGTTCAAGGGCGAGGAATTGATTGATCTGCATGAATACAGGCTTTTTGTACTGGACGATATCGGAGCAGAAAAATTAAACAAAGCGGATATTGATACTGCTTTCTCAGTTATTGATGATATTTATTTGCTGAAAAAGCCGCTTATTGTTACTACAAACCTTACTGTTTCGCAGCTCACCAAACCCACTAATCAGGAACTTGCAAGAATATACAGCCGTATTGTTGAACGATGCCCAAAGCCGGTATTTGTTGACAATTCACGATACAACAGAACGACAGCGGCAGCCGAAAAGCGTAAACGGATAGATGATATATTAAGTCACTGACAAAAAGAGCCGCCCCGCCATTACAGCAGAACAGCCCTAACCTCAGCATTATTCTATCATGGGAGAGGGGCGGCGGTCAATGGATATTGAAAATATCACCAATGAAGAATTAGCGACAGCGGCACAGGAAGGCAATAATGAGGTTATGCCGCTGTTGTGGGAAAAGAATGAAAGACTTGTCAAGCTGATAATGTTCAAGCACTTGAACAAGCGTAAACTGCCGCCTTGTATTGACGAGGAAGATATTTTACAATGCGGTTATTTCGCTCTGCTTGCCGCTGTAAAGGCTTATAAGCCGGGAGAATATAAGTTTACTACATATCTGAATTACAGCATACAGAACGCTGTAAATGAATGTATAAACGGCAGGAAACGCACTCCTGACAATCAGAGAGAAGTATCTTACAATCAGCGTATAAAAAATGCAGATAATGATGATCTTGAAATGTGGGAGCTTCTGAAAGACGAGGAAGCAGAGTTTGAGATATTCGAGGATATGGAGCTGTCAGATGAACAGCGGATAGTCCTGGATGCTGTATCAGAGCTTGAGCCTGAACAGCGGAGCATAATACAGCGGCATTACTTCCGGAATATGACATTGAAAGAAATAGCCTGTCAGGATAATTGCAGCATAGAGAATATAAGACGTTATGAACGACAAGCTTTCAAAAAGCTCCGGAACAATCCGGCAATCAGGGCATTGAATGAGGAATTACAGTCCAACAGGTTCATAAAAGCCTTTGACCCTTATCGTATATCTCCGGAGTATTATAATGCTCTTGATGCTGCACAGCGGCTTAAAATAAAGCTTTTGAAGCAGAAAAAGTATATATCATACGGTCACAGACAAGCTGAAATATTTCTGCTGCTATACAGAGCCGAACAGGATTTTAAGCGCAGGAACGAAAAATATTACAGATAAAGTCAAAAAAATGTTGGATAATGTTGGATTATCAGCGTTGTTTCTGCATAAAAAGAATGATACAGGGGAATATTACAAACTTTTTTAATCAGGATTTGTTGAACGCTTTGTAGTTTTCTTTTTGCGAAATTCTAAATATTTTCTCCGTTTTTGTGGCATGAAGCCGCTTAATACGGGGGTACGTCAGAAAGTACAGTGTTATCAGGCCTTGACATCGCAGCCCTCTATTCCGTGCAAAAAAATCCTTTTACTCCAAAAGTTTCATTTTCAAAAACGTTTGTGTTCTATGGAGCTTCTGTTTTGGTGTCGGGCTTTCCCGAATCAGAGGGTACAGGACTGGGGGCGGTTCTCACAGCTGCCATATCCCCCATTGTTGACAGATCAACAGCGGCTGAAATACCGTACAGCCTTACCTCACTTTTAACCTGTAAAATTTCTGTATGGGGTGTAGTTGCCACATAAACCCTGAATAAGCGTTCAAAGAAACTAAATGTATTCTAAGCCTAAATAATAATAAATCGTGTCTCACAGCGGCACACAGACGAAAGCAGCGGCATACTCTCCGATAAGTTCCGGAAGGTATGCCGCTGTATTTGTGATTATAGTGGTTAGAGCGTTATTCATCTTCCTGACTACATTTTTTACAGTAGCCTGTACCCTGATCACCATTAACATAATCATCTTGATTAAACAACATTCCACATTTTGAACAAGTAAAATAATGTCCTAAACAATGATCACATACCTTGCCGCCATCAAAATGAAAGTATTTTCCGTCATTCTTTTTACAACATATACATTTCATAAGTTTCACCTCCTTAAACAAATAAACTTGCATAGGTATTATGTCCCGATATTGTCCCAGTCAATATCACTGTCGGGAACAAAGCCGCTGTTTTCTGCTTCTTCTATCCTCTTCCGCTCTGCCGGTGTCACTTTGGTAAAATCGGGATCCCAATCAACCGGTATGCTATCCATGTACATTTTATCGGGACAAATATCTATTTCATTTCCGTCTTGGTCTTTCCATGTAACAGCACCGTACTCAATATATGCCTTGTTAAAGACACGAGTATCTTTCAGCGGCATGAATACAGGCTTGCACAGAAGCGGAGCGGCGTTATATATCCGCTGTTCACCGCTGTCAAACGCAACAAGCATTTTATAGTCATTCTGAGGTATTACGCTGATAACCTTGTGCATACTCACACCCCCATTACTTCAAAGGCTCAATCTTGTTTGTTTATCAATCCCAGTTAATGTCATTGTGGCTTACTGTTTCGCCTGCTGCCAGCTCCTGACGTGCTGCCGCTATTGCTTCCAGATCATCAGCACTTGCAATATCATCTGATATAAACCTTTTAGCAATCTCAAATAATAAAGCCTGTTCCTGTTCGGGCATACAGTCGATCATTTTAACAAGTCTTTCTCTTACTGGTGACATACTTCACACCCCCTTGTAAACCTCTCCACGAGGAGCAACTTTTTCAATAAGTATTCCCTTTCCTGCCTCTGTTTCAAGGTATGAAAAGAGTATACGCCAATCACCGACACGAAGCCGGTAGCTGTTTTCTGCACCTTGCAAAGTTTTTATATCACCCTTTGGTAGTCCTTCAATAGCTTTCCTTATACGCTGCTTTGTGGGCTTATCCATGCCGTTAATAGCTTTAATTGCTCTCTTTGAATACTGTATATCCATGTTTATACCTCTCCGCCTGCAGCGGCATTGTCTCCGCTGCCGTCACGCTCTATTGTTTCATCTATGGCACGCTTGATGAAGCCGTTGAGCGTTTCGCCTCTGCCGGTGGCGTGAGCTCTTACTTGTTCGTATTTGTCAAGCTGTAGATCAAGAGGAACACGCTTCAAATTTTTCTTTGCGTATTCAAGATTATACTGCGTTTTCTTTTCGCTGTTCGCCATACTTTCACCGCCTTAATGTTATATCTGGAGCGGCTCCAATAAAGGCACCTTCTCCATTATCTGTATTATACCACAAATGCAACACTATGTACATAGCCAAAATAAACAAAGTTACGTACGTAAGTTTGTAGAGTTTACCACTATCTTTTTAGTTACGTACGTGGTATAATAAATACAGTAAGGAATACCAAACACAGACAGCGGAAAGGGGCGGCAGTTATGTATAACAGATCAGTAATATGCAGAGTAGCAAACAATCTCAGGAAACAGGGCTATACACTGTCGGCTGCTTTCCGTGCAGCGTGGAGACTTGCAAAGAGCAAAGCCGCTGTAAAGGTTGCCGGAGTAAGCAAGTACAACAGGCAGAAAGCTCTTGACCATCTCCGCAGCTACTCCGCTGAAAGTGTGCAGATCACCTTACAGAGAGAGAGCCGCAACACATACGACAGCAACGCTATATCCGTACTGGTAAGCGTGAACGGCAGCAAGGCTTATAAAATGGGCTATATTCCCGCCGCTGTGGCTGCTTTACTGAGTGAGGTAATAGATAACATTACCGAGATAAAAGCGAGCTTGCAGGCGATTACAGGCGGCTTCTACGCTGATATGATGTCAGGGCTGAGGCTCAATCTCTCAATCTGAGGGCTGCGGTGAAATACCGTAGCTAAGAATCTAATAATAGCCGCTGTAGCGGTCAGAACGGCACTACAGCGGCACAATGAAAGAAGGTGAATAACGTGCAGGAACGTACATTTGCAATTAGTACCGCTGATATGGCGAGTTTGTTAATGCTGCTGACTGATATTGATGAAATAATAGGCAGCGGCGGTGCTGTTTCAGACGAAATTATAGACGAACTCAGGTTTATACAACCGGAACTCGAAAGGATCGTTATGTCTGACGCATGAACACAACATATCAGAACGAAAAACGGCGGCAGTTCCAAAGCCCGCAAAGCATGAACCGCCGCCACCAGATACCGGAGCAAAGCCCCATAGTGTAAGTATAGCACAGCGGAGCAGCTCCGGCAAGTAAAAAATGAAAGGAAGTAAAACATGAAGGATATTTTTAACCCGGACAACTACACGGAGGAAGCAATGCCGTTATCATCTGCATTATGCAATGTCATTAATGATATGGGTAATCTTGATCATAATTCTGCCGCTGTCAATGCTTGTATTGAAAAGTACAAGGAAATAAACGATAAATTTTATAGTACGCTTACGGAAGAACAAAGCAAACTTCTTATTGATATACAATGGGGAGAGATGGAAGAACTGGGGATTGTAGCAGGGGAATACTTTAACAGGGGCTTACGCTTTGGAATGCTGCTCATGAAGGAGCTTTTCGGCTGAAACCATGTACTTATCATATCAGGCTTGAAGTGTGGCAGCTTCGAGCCTGTTTTATTATGAGTACAGCGGCAGAGATCAGAGCGAGGGCAGCACACAGACGGCGGCAAATACTAAACCGCTGTTGTAAACAATAAAAGAATTGTGTCGTTTTCTCTATCCTATTTGCTTCACTTGTATTATGAACATCTCAATGATATTCTGTAAATTTTAAAGGGTAGCAAGCTTAGATTTTGTACGTACATTGTCCGTACAAAATCGGTTGTTGGTAAAAATAAATCGCTGTCGCTCACCTGTACAAAAATGCTCTATCTTTTTAACGAAAACAACCTGACAGCTGAACTTTTGGCAGTACGGGAGGTGACTATTTTTGGCAAAAAAAGAGTTTGCTGATTTATTATGACTATCAGTCACATTTTAACTTTTTGACTGATGAACAACTCGGCAAAATCGTTCGTGCAATGCTTGATTATGAGATTAACGGCGTTCTTCCTGAATTTGACGAAACAATAATGAAGATGACATTCAGCTTTATTAAATCAAACCTTGACAGAGATCGAGAAAAATACTTCAAAATGTGCAAGACTAATAAAGAGAATGGCGGCAAAGGCGGCAGACCACCAAAAAATCAGAATGATGAGCAATATGATGAGCAAACCGATACCACAGACGAACAAACCAATACTGCAAAAGCTGAATGCTTCCGGGCGCAGGATAATGCAGATAATGAAACAGCAAAAAGAAAGGCTGAGTTTTATTCAAAAGTCCAAGAGTATGAGAGTATGAAGAAAAAATAACCCAAAATAACCGAACGGTTTACAAAAAACCCAAAATAACCCAGAAAAACCCGATATAGTTATTGTTACGATATAGTTATTGTTACGATATTGTTATTGCAAAGGTTACGCAAAAGAAACTATATTGCAAATGACACGAAAAGGGAAAAGCAACGCTTAGGATAGGGGGTGCAGGGGGGAAACCTTAAAACACACACACCGTTAAAAAATCAAAAAAGAAAGGGATTTTATAAATGAAGTATTTAACACCACTGAAAGCAATTAGAAGAAAATGCCTTGACTGCGTCGGTTTTCAGCCGAAAGAAGTTACACTCTGTACAGCTGAAAAATGTCCGCTTTTTCCGTATAGAATGGGACGCAGACCGAAGGAATATAACTTTATTACTGAGGACACTGACATCAAAAAAACCGCCCGTACAGCGGTCGAAATTGAAAATACGGGCGTTTGAAAGGGGGGTGCTTTATGAAACCACTTGAAATATTGATTCTGGATCTGTATCAACAGCATATTGCAAACAAAGAAATGACCCTGAAATGTGTTGCCCCTGTTTCCAAGAAACAGATTATTTGTGATTATGATACAGCTATTAAAAACAACTATGATTTTGTTTGTTTAGAAACCGGACTAACATTTGACGATCTTATAAGCATAATCAAAATAAATAATCACATAAGACCGCAGAAAACCGCAGAAGAAAAGGGGGTGCAGTCTTGATTGAAAATGAAGTCGTAATATCTGCACTGCTGAACGAGCTGACAGTACAAAAAGCCGCTGAAAAATGCGGCTTATCACAGCGGCAAATATACGAGCGGATGAAACAAAAGAACTTCAAAGAAGAATATCACCAAGCTAAAAGAAGTATTTTAGAAGCCGTTACAAACGGTTTACAAGCCCGTCTGACAGCGGCAACGGAAACAGCAATACAGATTATGCAGGACAAGGAAACCAGCCCACAAACACGCCTGAACGCTTGCAATTTGGTATTTAATCAATGTCAAAAGCTGACTGAAACGATTGATATTCTTGATAGAATTGAAACACTTGAAAAGCAGGTGGATAATGAACATTGAAAGCAGACTTCAAAAATTGGAGAAAATACAAGCACAAAAGCCGCCTGTTGATTTATTCGGGCAATATTACGATGAATTGACCGAGACGGACAAAATTCGATATATGCGTTACGCATACGAGAAAAATTATAAAAGCCTTAAACATTGTGAGAAGCTTGAAAGTCAGGTACAAGGGACGCTGCATTTTGTTTGTTCATCAAAAGACTTTGGAATTGATCTTGACGATGATCTTTTCACAGTCCTTGCAAGAAGTCTTGAATATGTGACACAAAACACCGTCAACGGATAATGCCGCTGTTTGTGCTTTTGACTATTTCCCCACATAAAAATTAAAGCGCATTATTTTTTCATTTTTATGCTATTTGTATATAATAATCACGGTAAATGTAACACACAATTCCTGAATGAGGAAGTCGAAAAAAGTACAGCAAAAGTACAGGCGCACACACTAAAAGTACATATAACCATGTATGATAAACTATCACAAACTATAACATATATATTGCCTGAAACTCGCATTATAAGCGGTTAAAATACCAAAAACTGCAATAAGCTGTAATGAGGTAAAATAGTCACAAAAATTTTTCGTAATGAGGAAGTCGAGGGTTCAAGTCCCTTTTCCAGCTCTTATATCTAATGAAATGGGCTTCAAGCCCCAAAAAAGAAACACACGGCAGTTATGCGAAAAGTATTGCATAACCGCCGTGTGTTGTTTTATCTTTTGGGTGGTTTATGGTTTTGCCTTACCTCTTGATTCTGTGTCAGAGCTGACCTTACTTTTTCGGCATCTTCTTTTTTGAATATTGCCGTAATTCCTTTGTTTTTTGAATTCTTATCAGTCATTAATATAACATCTTGTTGTTTCTTATCATAAGAAGAAACAGGAACAAAATATTGCTCCCCATTGACTTCCAAAACTGCTCCAAATGAAAATTTATTAGTGTTCCAATATTGTGCGTTTGGTACACAAGTAAAACCTCTTTGAGCGGTTTCATACTTCTTCAGAAAATCAATATTATAATGTTCTTTTATGTAATAAAAATTTACTTCCATAATTTTTTCTCCAAATAAACGAGGGAGAAACGATGAATGAGCAGCTTAAAGAATATGTAAATGACAGTGACGAAATACAGCAGTACATTGATGATCGTCTGGAGTTATCCGAATCGTTAAAAAACAAAGAAACATCCACATTTAAAGCTGTCTGTAACGATTATAATTATTGGTGTAAGTATATCGGAACAAGTTCTGTCGGCACCCGCACCTTTAAAGAGGAGCTTATTAATTATGGTGTTATCATAAAGAGAATCTATAATCAGGACAGAGTATGCGGGAAACTTAAATCACAGTTTTGTAGTGACGACTTTCCCATACAAGGGTAGGGAGTTTGGTGCTCAGGGTAGGGAGTTTGGCAGCAAAAGTAGGGAGTTTCAAATGCAAATTCCCTACCCCTATAAGTCCTACAACCAAGATAAACAGCGGATTTTTGGTGAAAATGACAGTCAGGGTAGGGAGTTTAGGGAGTTTGAAGCTATAAACTCTATCCCGCTGATTTTTGGAAAAATCAAAAAAATAGTATATATTATAGAGAATACAGCACAAAAAACTTTTTGTTTTTGTAACTCCCTATTTTCCCTACCCCCCACAAGTGAAGCAGCATTTGTGCTTGTAACCCATTTTTTGGGAGTCAAGACAAAAGCGTTTTCTCCTGATTCATTTCTAATTGCCTCGAATTCGAGGTAATTAAAATTCGGATTGTTCAGTTTTTCCCATAATTCCAATCAGCATGACGCAGACGCTGCAAAGCTCCTTCAGAAAGTAACTTTTCTTTCCTCAACCGGTTTGTATTATATCCTTTTTCCTTTAGAGCTTGCAATATATCAACCTTATAGCGTAACGGCATATTATCACCACTTTTCTTTATTGCGGGGCAACTTTCAAATTAAGCCACCTTCACCATTGTAATAATTATTCTACAACAGACTACACAGATACAAGAGTAATTTTACACGAATATCAATGTAATACTTTGGCTATGCTTGCACCGAAAACGATGTATAATATATACAGTAGGGAACACCAAACACGTACAGCGGAGAGGGGGAGCGGGTCTCCGGGCGGAAACCTCTGCAAAGAAGAAGCACCGACCGATCCGGCAGGCGAGGGGCGGCAGTTATGTTTAACAGATCAGCCGGTTAATTGCCGAAGCTTTATTCATTAAAAAAAATCTTTCTGAATTTAAAGTAAATGTTGAAAGATGAAAGAAAATGTGGTATGATATAGGAGTAGTAATATTTTGTATTATACATCAGAGTTGTTCTTTTCAGAAAGGAATGACTGTAGTATGCTGATGCAGCATACGAATTCTGGGGAGGTTTTATAATGGATATCAATACTGCTTATGAAATGTGGAGCTTACAGGCTAAGGAGGATAATGACCTTGTAAGTGAGCTTGAAAGCATTAAAGGGAACGAAAAGGAAATACATGAAAGATTTTATACCGAACTGAAATTTGGTACCGCGGGACTCAGAGGCGTTATAGGCGCAGGAACGAACCGCATGAATATTTATACAGTACGCCGCGCAACACAGGGTCTTGCTGATTTTCTTAACAGCAAATATGAAAATCCTTCTGTGGCAATATCCTATGATTCAAGAATAAAAGCCGATCTTTTTGCGAGAGAAGCCGCAAGGGTGCTTGCCGCAAACGGCGTAAAGGCATATATAAGCACAGAGCTGCAGCCTACTCCTGTAGTATCCTATGCCGTAAGAGAGCTTAAAACTCAGGCAGGTATAATGGTGACTGCGAGTCATAACCCTGCAAAGTATAACGGATATAAATGCTACGGCAGTGACGGCTGTCAGATGACGGACAAAAATGCAAATGCCGTATTTGAGAAAATAGATGAGCTGGGATATTTCGGAGATGATATAAAGCTGATCGGTTTTGATGAAGGAATCGCCGGCGGAATGATCGAATGGATAAGCGATGATCTTTATGAGAAATATCTTGCAAAGGTTCAGGAACAGTCCGTAAATCCGGGCGTATGCAAGGGTTCGGGGCTCAAGGTAGTGTATACTCCGCTCAACGGCGCAGGCAACAAGCTTGTAAGAAAGGTACTTTCAAGGATCGGCGTTGAAGATGTAGTTGTTGTACCCGAGCAGGAAATGCCTGACGGAAACTTTACAACCTGTCCGTATCCGAATCCCGAGATCAGAGAGGCGCTTGCGCTGGGACTTGAGCTTTGCGAAAAGGAAAAGCCCGATCTTCTTCTGGCAACCGACCCTGACAGCGACCGTGTAGGTATTGCCGTAAAGACAGAAAGCGGATACCGCCTGATGAGCGGCAACGAAACGGGCATAATGCTGATGAATTATATACTCAGCTGCCGTAAGGAAAACGGCACGCTTCCGGAAAATCCTGTTGCAGTTAAGACAATAGTTACAAGCAAGCTTGTAGAAAAGGTTTGCGAGAAATACGGCTGTGAGCTTAAAAATGTGCTTACGGGCTTCAAATATATTGGTGAGCAGATTCTTCTTCTTGAGCAGAAGAACGAGGAAAACAGATATGTATTCGGCTTTGAAGAAAGCTACGGATATCTTGCAGGAACATATGTCAGAGATAAGGATGCGGTTGTTGCTTCAATGCTTATCTGTGAGATGGCAGCATACTATCGTACAAAGGGCAAGTCGCTTAATGATGTTATGAACGAGCTGTATGATGAGTTCGGTTACTATTACAATAAGACCGACGCTTTTGAGTTTGAAGGTTCCGAGGGAATGAAGAAGATGGCTGATATCATGTCATCGCTTCGCAATTCACATCCCGCTGAAATAGCAGGCTTCAAGGTTCTGACAGCTTCCGACTATCTCAATTCATACACTAAAGATATCGTGACCGGAACAGAAGAGGCTATTGATCTGCCTAAGTCCAATGTTCTTTCATATTCTCTTGAGGGCGGCGGCGCAGCAATTGTCAGACCTTCCGGCACTGAGCCTAAGATCAAAGTCTACATCACAGCTGTCGGCACTTCCGAGGAAAATGCCAAAACCATCGCCGCAGGCATGACTGACTCCGTTGTCAAAACCTTAGGCATTTGATTAATGAATAGTGAATAATGAATAGTGAATAGTGATTCCACTTTCCGCATTTTATTACCGTTGCCCAAAGAATAGGGTACACCGCATAATTAATAGTGGACAATTATTTTCTTGCTTTCTACTTTCACAAAAATATAGTTATAAGAAAACACCGTTGGTTTTATTCAAGACCAACGGTGTTTTCTTTTTTTATTTAAAAATCTAAGGTTTTACCTTATTCTTCGGGGACATCTTTGAAGATTGTATATTTTTATTTAAAAGAACTCCGTGATCTGACAGGCAAGAATTATAGTGTTACCGTTTTCTATCATAACGGTCGAGACAAGGATGACATAATAATTGCAGAAAAGGAATTTAATTAATATTTATCAACGTTTTCGTTCAGGGCAATACAACTGAGAAAGTACAATAACTTGTAATCATTAAGCGAAAAAATCTGAGTTCCCCATCAGTCAGCTTCGCTGACAGCTTCTCCTCAAGGGGAAGCCAAGGGTGACGGTCACAGCTCTGTGCTGCCTTGAGTATACAAAAAATTGCGGGGGATGTCGATAGAAGCCGACACCCCTCGCGAGGAGAAATAATTATGAAAAAATTAACTTGCTGACAACGATAAATAAAGTTACATCTGCTTTTTAGTAATTTAGTAATAACTCATCAATAACATTATTCATTAATTCAGCCCATTCCGAAGTAGCCGCCGTCGTCGCTGCCGCTGCCGTTGCCGAAGAAGTAACCGCCGCCATAGGGATTTGTTGTGCTGCGACCGGATTCCTGTGTGGAAGTTTCGTCAGAGTCTTTTTCGCCGAGAGTAGCTTCGATAGTCTGTTCCTTGCCGTCACGTTCAATTTTTATCTGAACTTTTGTACCTGCTTTAAGCTTGGATACAGCGGCAGTAAGCTCAGAGCCTTCGGATATTTCCTTGTCATTGAAGGATACGATCATATCGCCGACTTTAAGACCTGCTTTATCGGCAGCAGAACCGTCGGTTACAGCTGAAACATAAACGCCCATTTTTTCTACCCTGTACATGAACATAGCATTTTCTGTATTGATGGTTACAATGTTTATGCCGAGATTGCCTCTGCCTGTAACATGACCCTTTGTCTTGAGATCATCAAGAACATCTACGATATCATTTACGGGAATTGCGAATCCCAGACCTTCAACGGAAGTGCCTGAACCTGATGAGCTTGATTTTGCAACAACAAGACCTATAAGGTTGCCGTTTGCATCGAAAAGACCGCCGCCTGAGTTTCCGGGGTTGATAGCAGCATTTGTCTGGAGAAGGTTCATGGTTTTGCCGTCAAGCTGTATTTCTCTGTCAAGCGCGCTGATGATACCGTTTGTAACTGTACCGCCCAGTCTGCCCAGAGGATTGCCTATTGCAATAGCGTCCTGACCTACGTTAAGTGTAGACGAGTCGCCGAATGTAGCTGCTGTCAGTCCTGTTTCTTCTATTTTGAGAAGGGCAACATCAAGCGCAGCGTCCTTGCCTATAAGCTTTGCGTCATAGGTTTTTGAATTTGTAAGACGAACGGTTATTGTTGTTGCGCCGTCAATAACGTGGTTGTTTGTAAGAAGGTAGCCGTCCTCGGAGATAATAACACCGCTGCCTGCTGCCTGTGACACATACTGACCGTAGAATGAGTCATATTCGGTGGTTTCCGTTGTTATCTCAACTACGGAATCCTTTACTTTAGCGGTAACCTCCTGGATATTTGTAGGTTTTGTTTCGGTATTGCTTGCTTTTGTAATGTTGAGAGAACCGCCGTTTTCGTTGCTTTCGGATTCGTCTGTTTTATTTTCCTTGCTGTCTGTAGATGATGTGGACGAGCTTTGGGAAGTCTGTACAGGCGCTGCGCCATTCTGAGATGAAAGACGCGAACCAATGATTCCTCCGCCTATACCTACACAAAGAGCTACTGCGAGTGTTCCTGCCACGAGAGCTATTGTTTTGCCGCTGCCTGATTTTTTCTTCTTTTCGGGCTGCTGAGCCATAACGTTGTATGGAACTGAATGATAGGGTGTCTGGTAGCTTCCGGGAGAACTTTGAGTATACTGGTTGGTGAAATCGGTTCCTTCATAGCTCGTATCCTTGACATTCTGAGCTGTTCTCGAAGTCTGATAGCTGCTGTGAGAATAGATAGAGCTTGAATCTGCGCCGGCAGAGCTGCTGCTCTGAGATGAAACTGCGGGATAGCCGTGAGAATAAATGTTCTGCGACTCTGCCTGCGTTGACGAAGACTGATATCCGCTGCCGTCTGCGGGTGTAGTACTGCTGTTTATAGTATTTTCGTAAGCATTATTCATTTCCTTGTTTTCCATAAAAAACCCTCCGTAATAATTATTTATCAAGAGGAAACTATGATCTTGCTTTATGCTTGTTCATCGGTTTCCGTTGATTGTTTTTCCTGATGTTGTTATTATACACCATCCCTGTTCATAATTTGATAACAAATTTCGATTCTTTTTAAAATAATTTATTAAGCTTCTCTTAAATCCCATCAAGTTTATTTTAAGCTTTTTTCAAGATTTTTCCCCGGCGAGCCGCCGGACCCTTAACGCGCCAGCGTGACGCTGGACCCTTAACGCGGGTATCGCTGCGCTTACGCTCCGCTCTGAACTCGCGGTTCATGCTGTACTGACCGCGTATCAGGCTTTGGCAGCGGCTCATTTTTAGTTATTTTATAGTTTGTATCGCTATAAAACCACTTTAAGCGTTTAT
>CACWRT010000053.1 GCA_902763365.1 uncultured Ruminococcus sp. | reverse complement strand
ACGCGGGCAGTGAAGCTTGAACGGCGAGTTCAGAGCGGATGCGAAGCGGAGCGATACCCGCGTTTAGGGTCCAGCGTCACGCTGGCGGCGGCTCGCCGGGCCGGTTGACAGGAGGGGGGGAATTGTGTATAATTGTGTATAATGAGTTATTTATCAAACTAAGTGACTGATGAGGGTATTGAGCGGCTTGAACATTGTTTATGAAAAATCTCTCGTTTTTGCCGGAATTGCATAAGATATAAAAGATCACATACTTGCAGACGACCTGAAATAAGGTGAACAAATACCGTCAACAAATGTTATCTCTGCGAAATATGAAATTTATATTGCTGCCAAAATAAGGCAGTAGTTGTTCTTGTAAATGAAGGTCTTGTGTTTAAAAAACGCCGGATAGGTATGTTTGTGGCAGAGGACGCAACAGAAAGGTT
Organism: uncultured Ruminococcus sp.; assembly: GCA_902763365.1. GTDB lineage: Bacteria > Bacillota > Clostridia > Oscillospirales > Acutalibacteraceae > UBA1213. Next base: position 17,731 of record CACWRT010000053.1, on the reverse strand, counting down.
CATTGCCGAATACCGAAAAATTTTCAAGGGATTTTATATCAAATCTATGCTTGAAGAAGCAAAAAGACTGAAATATAACCTTGAACACTTTCGGACTTTAGTCGCACAGTTATATTCGGAATGAAAATGTTTTTTAAAATAATCAAAGGGGGCTACAAAATGGATAACGACAGCATTACTAATTTTCCCGATCCCTATGGATATGATGACAAAGATCAGGATTTTCAGGGTCTTCAGAATACATACGGCGATAATGTGAATGTCAGCGACGGCTTTTACCAAAATAAACCTGATAATACAAACTTTTCATCTCAGCCAATGCCGCAGCAAGGGCAGATCCCGTATGATCCTCAGCCTGATCCGATGTATCAACAACCTTATACACCTCAGAACTTCACAGGACAACCGCCTTATCAGCAGCCTTATAATCCTCAGATGCCGCCTCAGCAGATGCCCTATCAACAACCTAATAACCCGCAATATGGTCAGATGAATACTTATACCAATAATAATATCTATATGAATCCTTCCGATCCGTACTCATATCCTATTCCCGGCAAAACCGTTTCAAATACTGCGGGTCTTGTGTGCGGTATAGGCTCTATCATAACCTGCTGGATGCCGCTTGCAGGTCTTGGTGCAGCAATTGCAGGGTTATGCTTTTCTCTGAAAGCAAAAAAGGAATCTGAAAAACCCGGAAACAGGTCCGATAACCTTGTTATACCCGGATTGATCTGCTCTATCATCGGTGGAGTAATAAGTCTCATCATTTCATTTTTCTTTATTATCGGACTTATCGCTGTGATATCAAATCCTCAGGCGTATGCAGATGATGATTATGACTATTATGATGATTACGGCTATTATGAATATAGTATCCCGCGTGATTATACCTGAATCGGAGGATGATATCTTATGGATAATGATTTTATGAACAGTTCATTTGATGATGTATTCCCTCAAAATACGGATCTGTCAGGATATTCAAGTGATAACGCAAACTCACTTTCCTACAAATATATATCGGAATCAGAACCAATCTCTGATTTGCAGAACGAAAATAACGGATCCGTTCGGGAAGCAGAGCAGTCAGATGAAAAAACCTTGTCTTCAGGCAAAATTTCAGAACCTGCCTCAACAGTGCTTTCAACATTCGGGATTGTATTATCAGTTTTTGCTCCGGTGGGATTGCTGCTTGCTCTGATATCATTGGTTGTAGCAGATTATAAAAGTAAGCTGTATTTTTATGATTACGACAAAACTTTATGTAAATATGCTATTGTGATAAATTTAATGACTATGGCTTTTTCGGTGTTACTGTTTTTATTTCCTGCCTTCTCAATGTATATAAGTTGACTACGAAAAAACAGGGCTGTCACATTTTTGGATGTGGCAGCCATTTAGCATATATCAGTTCTTCTTTTTATATAACAATGTGAAAACTCCGAGGGCAGTTGTCGATAATACTATCATTGCAACGGCAGCAACATCGTCACCCGTTTTTGGTACGTCTGTCTGTACTGTTGTCGAATTATTTGATACAACTGTTGAAGTTGTATTATTGACCGCAGGCGCTGCCAAAGAAGCCGTTGAAGAGGACGACGGCGCTGATGACGCTGATGACGCGGCCGCTGATGAACCCGACTGTACAGTGCTTTCTTCTTCAGATGATACGGTACTTACCATGCTTTCTTCTTCAGATGTTTCCGAATCCTCTGTTTCGGATATTTCGGGAGCTGAGGGATCTTCTTCCGGCTGTGATGAGTAATCGTATGACGGCAGAGAAGGCTTGTCACGTCCTGTAAACTGCTGATCGTATACGTTATTTTCGCTATCAATGACAGCAAATGAAACCGGCCATACCTGATCGTCTTCGCCTCTTGTATCCAGCTCAACTATGATATCTCCCGAACCGGGGATCTCGGCACTGCAGTTTGTCTGACTGTTGTTTGTACGGTCATAATCTGCTTCGTAAACACCGTAGCTCTCATCCCATGCACTATCCGCACGGACTTTGAATTGTTGTTCTCCGAAAGGACAGTCCGTAGCTACTCCCACAAACCAGCCGTCTGTTATTTCATACATGGGATAATCGGGATCGGTTTCTCCCCAGCGTGTCATGGTTCCTACTATGCCGTATTTACTCGGTGTAAGTTCGTTCGTTATATATGTGGTTGCTTTCCAAAGCATCGGATCACGTTCTGTTGCATCAAAAACAACCAGGACATCAGAGTCCGATTCCAGTGTAATAATTATATCATCACGGCTGTTGAAGGTAGCATCCATTTCATCATTATATGCGCCCCAGTTATCGTCCCAGCTGCTGTCTGCTCTCACTTTAAAGCTATGTTCGCCCTCGGAAAGGTTTCTGATAACGCCGACAAAAATTCCGTCGCCATCGGGATCGGCAAGCATTACATCGTTCATAACGGACCACTGAGTAAAATCGCCGCATAATCCGAATGTATGTGACCCCGAGCTGAGATATTCCGGTATCTCATCCGCAGGTATTTCTGAACGGGCAGCAGCCGATACAGAAAAAAACGAACCTACTGCCGCTGCCGCAAGCATACATCCCATAAATTTACGTACTTTCATGTATACATTCCTCCTGTTTAAAACCAAATTCATATTATCGTTATTATACAACAAATCTCCCATAGATACAATCAAAATATTATAATTTTACACTGATGCGGATCAAGTGGCGGCACCTGTGCCCCTCGGAGGTACGGAAGACAGAACTATCCCGATCGAGCGCGGTATAATTCAAGGGTGGAGAGCAGATTATTACATAATTCAAGATAATTTTAACAATTTCATTTATTTATAGACAAATATGTGTTAGAATATATTATGTGTATTTAATGTTAAAGTATATTTTAATCTAACAGCAGACAACATTATTTCTGTGACGCTGTGATCCGAGCATTAAACCCGGAATTTTTTGTAATGCTTATTTACGATTTCCCCGATACACAGAAGTATGGCAGAAATGTAGAAAAATCCGGATAGTCACTAATCCCTCTTTCAGCTTTCCACATTAATTGACGGTTTTTGCTGTAGATTTTTTTTCGATAACGGAGGTGCTCTATGGAAAAATATAAGCTTTTTGCAGGCGTCTACTCGGATGTAGGCGTATCAAGAGAAATAAATCAGGATAATTATTATTTTGGCAACAATGTTCCCGAAAATTCTGCTGTGCCCCGCTCGGAATCACTGTTATATACGGATGGAGGGGTTTTCTCTGTCGCAGACGGAATGGGAGGAGAAAGTCAGGGTGAATTCGCCTCTGCCGCCGCTATGAAGGAAATGCAGATCCTCGATCAGAATGAAAATATTACAAAGAACGATGTGATTGAAGCTATCAATCATGCTAACAGTGCTATCTGTGAGAGAATGACCCTGACTAAGGAAAATATCGGTACTACTATCGTAACAGCTGTAATAAAAAATAATGTTGTAAATATTTATAACCTGGGCGACAGCAAGTGCTTTTTATATGACAGCAGCGGGAAGCTCATTCAACTTAGCAAGGATCATACTCTTGCGGCTCAGATGGTGCATGATAATATGATGACTCCTCAGCAGGCTCAGAACGATCCGAGAAAACACCAGCTTACTCAGCATCTCGGAATATATCCGGAGGATATGCTGCTTTCTGTTTTTTGCCAGAATCAGTTTACTCTTAAAAAGGATGAAATGCTGATACTGTGCTCGGACGGACTTACTGACGGTCTTTCAAATGAAAAGATAACAGAAATACTGAACAGAAGCAAAAACGGCGAATACGAAACTCTTCCCAAAGAGCTTGCTGCCGAAGCTATTGCCGGCGGCAGCAAGGATAATATTACTGTCATGGTTATACGTTCCCTTTGGGATACCGATAAAAGCCTCAAAAATATTATATTTATATTGGCTTGTTTTTGCAGCGCCGCACTTGGAGCAATTATTGCTCTGCTTTTGCTTGGGCTGGGTATGTGACTGTATTTGTGAAAGTGCAAATAAACATTATAAAATGGAGTGATAAAAATGGATGATATCTCAAAGTATTTTCCGCTGTGGGGAGGTTGGAATATCGGTGAACCTATCGGTAAGGGTTCGTTCGGAACGGTATATCAATGCTACAAAAATGAATTCGGAAAAACATATCTGGCTGCTGTAAAACATATATCTATACCTCAGGAAGGTATGAATGATGACAAGGTGATCTATGAAGGTTATGCTACCGATGAACATACCGTACAGCTTTATTATGATAAACTGAGGGAGGAATTTGCTAACGAAATCAACTTGTGCGAGGAACTCAAGGGCAATACAAACATCGTATCATATGAGGATTCCCAGACATTCCGCAAACAGAATTCTCACGGCTATGATATCTTTATCCGAATGGAGCTGCTGACAGGTCTTCCCGCATACAGACGGACGCATAAAATGACAGAAACTGATGTCATTAAACTTGGTATAGATATTTGCAGGGCGCTTGAACTTCTTAACAGCAGACATATTATACACAGAGATATAAAGCCCGGAAATATTTTCGTAAACAAGGACGGTACATATAAATTAGGAGACTTCGGAGAATCAAAGATAATACGGGGCACAAAAAGCAGTATGTCTGTAAGAGGTACTTATGCCTATATGTCTCCCGAAGTATCAAGGGGCGGTAAAGCTGATATACGTGCAGATATTTATTCCTTAGGACTGGTTATGTATCGTGAGCTGAATGCCAACAAACCGCCGTTCGTTGGCAGCAACATGATACTTACTGCCGATATGGCAGCTAAATCCGATCAGCTGCGTTTTCAGGGGAATAAACCCTCAAAGCCCGATCTGTGTTCCAATGAAGCTCTCTGGAGCGTTATTTCCTACGCAATAGAATATGACCCGGACAAAAGATGGAGAAATCCCAGAGAAATGCGCAAGGCGCTTGAAGGTCTGCTGAACAACGACGAAAGTATAAGTTATCCAAAGGCTTCTGTTACTCATAATACTGACCCTGACGCTACTGTTTCCGGATATGATAATATACCATACTCGAGCGGACAGATCGGTCCCCCCGAAGGTATGAAGCAGTATGATCCATATGGACAGGAACCTACAGGTGTTATGTATAATCAATCTCCCGGAAACAGGAATATGAAAATAATCATAATTCTTTTGTCAGTCATACTTGCGATCATTGTAGGAGTACTTCTTATCTGGATAGGCACACAGGTCGGAAGCTCAGGCGGAACTGTCACAGAGACCAGCCGTATAGAAAACTATGTCGGAAAGGCATACGAAAGTGTTAAAGAGGATCTGGAAGATAAAGGCTACACTGTAGTAGTAAATTATAAAGAATCTGACGCTCCCGAGGGTGAGATACTGGATCAGTCGCCTGAGGAAAAAAATCTTCTGCTGAAAAATGATACAGTAAAGCTGACCGTATCAAAGGGCAATGCTTCAATTTCTGATATTGAATACGAAAGCAGCTATCCCTCCGACAGCTCTGTAAATACTGAAATAGTATCAAATGATTCAAGAGTTTCCGATGATATAAAGCTTTCGGATTATACCGGAAAATCATCTTCACAGGCTCAGTCAGAGCTCGGCGGTCTTGGACTGAAAACGGAAATAAGTGAAGAATACAATGATACAACCTCTGCAGGAAATGTAATAAGACAGACGCCTGCTTCGGGTACGACGGTCAAAAAAGGTTCGAAAGTAATACTTTATGTTTCAAAAGGTAAAGACAGCAAAGTTACCATGCCAAATCTGGTAGGAATGAATGTAAACGATGCAAGCAGCAAGCTTTCGGAACTGGGATTAAAAGTTAATCTTGAAAAGAGTTACGATCTTGAGCAGACTGTCGATAAAGTAATCTCCCAAAGCATCTCCAAAAATAAGACTGTTGAAAAAGGAACGGAGGTAACGATCAGTTACTGTGACGGAGCAGGATTCAGCAATGCTCCTTACGGATGCAGTCAGCTTATATATCTCAATTGCAGCGGCGCATACGGTAAAATGAGAATATATAATCTTGAGGATGGAAGATGGATATATCAGGGCGTTACATTTGAAACCTGCGTAGGCTCGGCAGGAGTTGCCGATCAGGATCATTATAATATTGAAAACAGTCATACACCTGCCGGCTGTTTTGCCATAGGAAGAGAGCTTACAGCATCAAATACTTCATCTGATACCGTTATTATTGAGGAACCAAGTTCACAGTATTATAATTGTATTGTAAGCAGAAGTCTGGCAGGAAATTCAGATTACGATCCTGTGGGTGCAAATCTGCACAACGGTACGTTCTGCGGTCTGCTGTTTATAGAACAAAACGGTGACGGTTCAACCAGAGGCGAACCTAATAAAGGATCTTCCATAACGATATGCGGTAAAAACTCATCTATTAAACCCACAGGCGGCTGCATAGATATTTCCTCTTCCGATTATTATACCCTCGACCGTATCATGGACAGATCAAAGGATCCGTATATCCTCATACAGTAGTCCTTCTTTGAGCTATTGCTTAAAAACCGGTACTCTCCCGATCAGAAAATTATTCGGATAAAAACAAGTCAGAGAAAAGAGTGATGTAGTTGAATAATCGTATAAAATATGCCATAGTGGGGCTAAGCTTCCTTGTCGGATTCGGCACAGTTTTCGGTATAGGAAAAGCTGTCAGGAATATGGAACAGCCTGATATAAATATGCAGAGTGAAAGCCATGCTCCTCCTGCAAAGACTGATGTATCGGAAACTGTACAACAGTCGGCAGAAAACAAGAAAGAACCTTCAAAAGCAGAGACTCCCGACAAGGAAAAAGCTTCTTCTCAGCCAGAAAAAACAGAATCACAGGTTTCAGTCGAAGAAGAAGAGTCTGAAATATCTCAGCAAAGCGTTGAGGAAAGCAGTGACGGGGAAGAACAATCTTCATCCGATGAATCTCAGAGCAGTCAGGAAGACCAGGAGTCCGAAGTCGGCAAAGAAGAAACAAATGACGATGAGAGTTTTACAGAGCATATCGAAGCTGCCAGAACGGCAGGGGCAGGTATCGACGATGATTACAGAATACACAAACAAATAATGATAGTAAAGTCCTCGGGTACTTCCGCTAAGATATCATTGTATGAACAGGATGAAAACGGAAGCTTTAAGAACACAGGTATTAGTGCTGGCGGTTTTGTAGGCTTCGAGGGTGTCGGAACTGCCAACGAAAATTCGTCAAAATCACCAATGGGTATCCATAACATTGGCGAGGCATTTTATCAGAATTCCAAACCGGATACTAAACTGGATTCGTTTAAAATTAATCCAGATACCATATGGGTCTCAGACGTTAACTCTCCGTACTACAATCAGGTCATAAATGCAGATTCCAAGTACAAAGCCTCAACTGATGATGGTTTTGAGCCTGAATACAATGATAACAATGAAAACATGGCAAATATATCCAGCTACATATACGGATTTGTTATAGAGTATAATACTGATACAAGACAGGTCGGTGAAGGTTCTGCGTTCTTCTTCCATGTAGGGTACGGTCCTACAGCAGGCTGTGTAGCGACAGATGAAAGCTCGGTACTTTCCTATCTTTCAAAGCTTGATAAAAGCAAATATCCGGCAATACTGATATACTGATATTTTGTATAATGACAGTCAGCATTTTTATCGTATACTAAAAGTTAATCTTATTTCAAAAAAGTCGATGAACCGAAAATTCATCGACTTTTTTCGTAATATTCACTGTACACAAGCAATTTCTTATACTGTCCCCCTTTTCCGAAACACAATTTCAGACTAATATCTTAAAAGTATTACGGTCATAGTCAATTATACCGTCAGAACGCAGATGATTAAGTTCTCTTGTAAGAGCGCTCCTGTCTGCGCAAAGATATTCTGCCATCTCTGTTCTTCCCATAGGAACCATAAAGAATTTGCTGCCGTTTTGTCTGCATTGTGAAGAGAGGTATGAAAGTACCTTATCTCTTAAAGTCCTTTTTGTGACTATTTCCATTTTTTCTAAAAGATCAAGGTTCTTGTCTGCCATTATTTTGATCATATTGGTAAAAAGTACTTTGTGAGAATGACGGTCGTCGGCAGACAGGTGGACAATACTCATAAACGGCATAAATAAAATTTCACATTTTGTGGTTGTAAAAACGGAGATACCTACACGTTCCTTTCCGCCGAAACCAAACGATTCACCGAAGGTATCTCCTCTTGTAAGACTTGCTGCAACAGTATAATTGCCCCAGATATCTTCCATACGGATCTTTACATTACCTGTGATTATTATTCCTACAGCGTCTGATATTTCCGGCTTGGGAATTATTTCCTGATTTCTCTCATATGTTTTCGGTATTGTTCCCGTACATTGCATAATATCGGGCAGCTCTGACGGGTCTATACCTCTGAATAACGGCAGCTCTGATATAATATCGTAATTCATAATTTCGATCCTCCCGGTATTTCTGAATTTTTTGCCCCTTTTATCAACTCGGAATTATTTTGATAAATGAAAAACAATCTGTTCTGATACATAATTGTCCGGAAATTTTTGATATAAACTGCCCCGACGTTTACGGATATGCCAAACCATAGTGATCGTATCACACCGATCACCGTATCCGGACAATTTTGATTTCAGAACTGTTTATAATTCTTTTCCGATAATAAAAAATCAGTTTAATTTCTTTCTGCAATGCTGCATAATAGTAAAAAGGCTGTTAAAAAATAGGCTTTATCACATCTGAGGTATCAAACATATGACACAGCTATCCCGGGAAAAACTTTGTGTTTATGCCATTTTTGCGAATTTACTGTAGTGAGAGTTCACTGAATGATAATACTTTTAAATTCGCCTTCAGATATATATTTACCTTACAAGTATATCATATAACAAAATGTATCTGAAGTGTATGATTTTGTAATTTTTGACATGGTAATTGTATAATTTGTCATACATTTGTACAGCCTTTTCACATATCGCTATGATGCTGCTTCAGAACCGGAATGATTGAACAAGAGCAGCAATATCTTACAAACAGAAAAAAGAAATGTAACATAATCATCCCTGAATATCGGGCAGATAATAATGAAATAATCCACCGCTGCCCCCCGGATGACAGGGTGATTATAGGCGAAAATGTCCATAATTTAGACAGTAAATTCTTACTCAACTTTGATAAAAGCACAACCTTTAAATTTCCGTCAGATATATTCTATCGACCGGACGAACCGGATGGTATTATAATGAACAGTGAGTTCGTTCTGGAAGATGGTATACTGTTCAATGCTGATAAAACCGAATTGATATACTATCCGGCGAATGTAGAATCCAGAGATTGTTACAAGATACCTGATACAGTTTATCGTATGGATGCATATGCTATGGCTAAATCAAAAATTGGAACAGTTATTATGCCGAAAGCATTTGGTGGTATAAATTATAATTTTGCGTTTACTTCTTCAAAAATAAAGAATTATGTATTTTCGGATACTTCATTACTGGACAATTATGGTATTTGCTGTGATTTGGGAATAAATTGCGAAGAATACGGCAGTGATAAAAAAATATATGACGATAAAGAGATCACATTCTATTGTAATAAAAACTCTTCAGCTTATGAATATGCGCAAGCAAACGGATATACAATACGTCCATTGTCCGAAGCACCGGGTATCTGACAGATATTGTTACATATGATTACATCCTATAAAAATTATAGAACGCCCCCCATTGTGCCCCTGCCATAATCCCGGCAGGGGCACTGCATTTAAAAAAAACTTCGGAAAAATAAAAAAATTTAAAAATTTTTTGAACCTTTTCTTCATATGCTGCATCTTGTAATCAGAAAGGCAGAAATGTGGGAATACGGAAAACATTGAACAGTAATATAACAAAAGTAAGTATTGTTTATATGGAAAAATTTTCTTAAAACATTCTTTTAAATTATTTCATAATATGCTATATTATTACTATCAGCACTTAACACGATTTACTATCCTTGTTTTCTGAATGTAGTATGAAGAAAGAGGTATTAAAATGGAGACTAAAAAACTTACAGATCTTGTTACTAAAGCTCGGAGCGGCGACGAAGAAGCGATAAATGAATTATATGAAGAGTTTATGCCGACTATATACTCTGTAGCTTGTATGAACGTCCAAAGAAAAGAAGACGCCGAAGATATAGCTCAGGAAACCTTCCTTACTATTCTTCAGAAGCTTAATACACTGAAAAGCCCCGAAGCTTTCCCGTCATGGATGAAAATGATAGTTATCAACAAATGCCGCAGCTTCCACAGAAAGAAGAAAGAATATCTTCTTGATGAGGACGAGGATAAGGATGTTGATTTTGAGAGCCTGTATAATACCGAGTCGGGAGAGTTCAGCGATATTGTTCCCGATCAGAATCTTGACCGCAAGGCTACTGCCGATATCGTAGGAAAAATGATCTCTTCACTGAGTGAAAAGCATAAAACGGTACTTATGATGTTCTATTACCGCAATATGTCGATCGCGGATATAAGCGCGGAGCTTTCGATAAACGCCGGAACTGTAAAAAGCCGTCTCAGCTATGCAAGGACCTACATTGAAAAAGCAGTGCTGAGCCTTGAGAAAACAGGCGTCAAGCTGTACAGTAATTCTGTTCTGGCTGATCTGCCGTCGCTTGTTGAGGCAATGGCGGAAAATGTTACTCTTCCCCAGTCATTGACATATTTCGGACAAAGTTTGTCATCTTTCAGTTCTGTAATGCTCCAATCAACAGCAAATGCGGTTTCAACGGGAGTTGCAAATTCTGTAAGTACAACAGGTTCGGCAGCTGTAAGCAGCGCTGTTTCCACGAAGGTGACTGTTGTTACAGCGGCAGTTATTTCTTTAGCAGTAGGTACGGGCATCGTTGTCGTAAGTGACAATAATCAGAAGCCCGCGCAAGCAGCAGTTAACGATACGAAACCGGCTGTTGTGATGGATCAGAGTTCAACTGCTGAAGAAAGCGCTGACGATATTTTTGGGGTGACAACTGTCAGTGCCGCGTCTGAAGAGCCTTCAGCATTGACTGAATTGGCAGAAACAGTGTCACGGTCAGAGTCAGGCAGCGGATCTGCGGCTGAGTCTTCCGCTCCTGTTGTACAGAGAAAAACCGACAGGGTTTATGAGAATGGTTATGTAGACAGATATGTTGACAAAGAACATGACGGAATGTACTATGAGGACGGACTGTGGTATGTCCTTGATGATAAAACCAAAACAGCCACTGTGTCGGATATGGCAAACCAATACGGCAGGTTCGATAAGATCTTCTTTATTCCAAATAAAAGTACATACTTTGGTAAATATACAGGCTATAAGAGGATATATGTTGATGTACCGAAAAATGTACACGGTGATTATACTGTAACAGCTATAGGAAATCGCGCTCTGCCTTATGCAAATGTTGTAAATCTCCCGGATAGTATTACAGCAATAGGTGAAAAGGCGTTTTATAACTGCCCCGAACTTGAGGAAATCAGATTCGGAAACAACCTTGAAACTGTTGGAGATTATTCGTTCTATAATTGCTTAGATCTTGGTGTATCAGGCGATGAATCTATCAAGGTGATCGGCGAGAGTGCTTTTGAAAATTGTAATCTTGTTAAAGGTACTTTTCTTGTTGATTCGGTTGAACCGACAGAGAAAGAACTTGTGGAAGGTGTAGATTATACAATTGAGGACAGGGTGATAAGGTCTACATACGATAATGATTATGACGATGATCCCCTGTTTAAAAATGCAAGTCATATAGGAAGCAGGGCATTTGCCTATTCTGAATTGGAGCTTGTTAAGCTCGGCGGTAATATTCAGAATATTTATCCTGATTCGTACGAGTTTGCTTCAATCAGCCATATGATCCTTTATAAAGATTTTTCAATAAATAATATACAGAAAACACATTATGTGAAGCCTTATATTGAAGGCGGTGTTGGTCAACTCTCGATAGAATATACTTCAGATGGTCACAATGTTCCTAATGTCGGTAATAGTTTAGGAGATATTACCATAATTCTGGATGAAACTCCCATGCCGAAAGATAAATTTGCAGCGCGTGTCAGAGATAATCTGATAAATTCTGCCACTGCAAAAGTAAGCTGTATAAAAGTAGCAAGCAGTGTAGAAGTTATCAGCGCAGAATTTTTGGATTTATTGCGTGACGGAAAAAAGGATACTTTTGACGGAACACTGGAATTCAGAAATGATACAAATATAAAGCAGATCGGTGATATTCAGGTAAACAGTGTTGATGAATTGAAAGAAATAAGTATGATATGGGACGATACATTCACTATTGATTACGGTCAGGCACTTGCAAATATGAGCAGATATGATGCTCAGACAAAAGTGTACACTATCGGAAACGAAGATAAAGATATCCTTTTATATTCAACCACAGGTGCTCCGCTGGAAGTAAGGAATTTTGTAGTAAGTGATAATAATCCGTATTACGTATTAAAGGACGGCGTTCTTTTCAGCAGAGATGAAAAACAGATCATCAGCTATACTTCAGGCGCGGAATATAGGGAATATTACAAGATCCCTGATAATGTACGGACTGTTAGTTACAACTCTTTCAGATACGCAAATTGCGGAACTGTTGTTATGACCGATAACAGCAAATATTATGTTATCGGTTGTTTTGTGGGTTCTACAGTAAAGAATTATGCATTTTCAGATAGTATGGCCTACAATACCATAAAACAAATGGGTATTGGTGTACAAGGTATAAGAAATAAGAGTGAAATAACTTTCTACTGCAACAACGGTTCGGACGCATATAAGTACGCAAAAGCGGAAGGCTTCACGACCAGACCTCTTTCGGAAATCCCTGTTCAATAAGGGACTTGAACACATGAATCTGATGTAAAATAATTATTAGAAAATCAAGTGTTTCAATAACTTTGAGTGAAGAACATATAGTATCAGTCGATAATAAATGTAACAACCGCGACTAATAAAAATTGCAGTGACGAGCCCGGAGCGCAGCGAACCCCGCGTTATGGGACCGGCGGCTCGCCGGCAGTTGGAATAAAAAATGTGTGAATGTATAACAAATAGCAGAGAAAAAATAGTACATTTTGCTGTACTATATGTATTGTAAAGAAAAATATTTAAAAAATACCTTAATTGCAAAAAATAACCTTTGCAAAATCAGGTGAAAGATGGTAAAATAGAGAATGAATAAAAGTATGGCAGAGTCATGCTTTATATATTAATTTTTTAGGATTTGGAGTGTGATCATTATGAGTAACGTGACACATAAAGGACGTTCCTTCTCCACCAAAAGGATGGTCAGCCTTGCGCTTTGCGCAGCTTTGACAGCTTCGGCTTTCGTGACTGTCGGTGTGGTTTCCGCAGGCAGTGTATCTGCCGCTGACTATGGTCTTGCGGAGAATGTACAGAGTGGTACGATCCTTCATTGTTTTGACTGGAAACTAAGCGATATAAAGGCTGAACTGCCCAATATCGCTAAAGCAGGTTTTACAAGCGTTCAGACTTCACCGCTTCAGGGCAGCCCCAACCAGGGTGTGTGGTACTGGCTGTATCAGCCCCTTGGCTTTGAGATAGTTGATACGGGTCTCGGCGGAGAAGAAGAGCTTAAAAGCCTTTGTGAAGAAGCAGACAAATATGGTATAAAGGTCGTAGTTGACGTTGTTGCTAACCACCTGGCAGGCAACGACAGAGATCAGCTTCAGAAGCCCTTTGACCAGGATGCTTACTGGCATAATACAGGAAAAAGAGTAAGCGACGCAAGCAGAACATCTGTTACTACCTATGATCTTGGAGAATACGGTGACCTTAAATCCGAGGACAAAGAGGTTATTGCCGCAGCTAAGTCCTATGTTGAAAAGCTTGAAAGCCTTGGCGTTGACGGCATACGCTGGGACGCTGCAAAGCACATCGCTCTTCCCAGCGAGGACTGCGATTTCTGGAAAGAAGTTACAAAGAATTCCATGTTCCATTACGGCGAGATACTGGGTACACCCGGCGGATCAGATACTACTGCTACTATGGAAGAGTATGTATCCTATATGAATGTTACTGACAGCAGCTATGGCGACGGTATGCTTTCCAATTTCAAGAACGGCAAAGCTCCTACAGCTGACGGCAACTGGGCAGGCAAGGGCAGCATAACAAGCGAAGATCTTGTATACTGGGGCGAAAGCCATGATACCTATGCAAACAAGAAGAACAGCGGTTCAAACGGTGTTGACCAGAACTATGTTGACAGAGCATATGCAGTAGGCGCTGCAAGAGATTCTGTTTCCCTTTATCTTTCACGTCCTCTGAACTCAATTCCCGATCAGATGATGTATGCAAAGAAGGGCAGTATGCACTTTACATCTCCCGAGATCGCAGCTGTAAACCACTTCCACAACGCAGCAGGGAACGCTGCTGACGCATACGGTGTTACAGACAATGTTTCTGTAGTTACACGTGACGGCGTCGGCGCAGTAATTGTACTGGGCGAAGGCGGAGATAAGGAAGTAACAGTTGAAAATGTCGGCGGTCTTGCACCGGTCGGCACATATGTTGACGAGGTAACAGGAAACGAGTTTACAGTTACTTCAACACAGATAAAGGGTAAGGTAGGCAGCTCAGGCATAGCTGTTGTTTACGATTCTGATTATGCAGAAAGAGTTGAGGCAACACCTGAAACAGGTACTGCTTTTGAGGGCACGCTTGATGTAACACTGAAGGCTATCGGCGTTACAGATACAAGGTACACACTCAGCTATGACAACGGTGTGTATGATTTCATAGACGGTGATGTGATCACTATCGGTGAAGGCGTTGAAGGCGGCACAGATATAACACTTACACTGCTCGGCAAGAACTCCTCTGAAGAAGATGTAACAGCTGAATATGTATATACAAAGAAGGAAACCAAGGAGCTTCCCAAGCTCACAAAGGGCGGCGTTATCTTCGATAATAATATCGAAGGCTGGGATAAGGTAAATGTATATGTATATGACGAGCTTACAACTAAGGGCGTTGTTGTAAACAATGCAGATTGGCCGGGCGCAGCTATGACAGATGCAGGCGATGGTCTTTATACCTATGAATTCCCCGAAAAGTTTGCCGGCTGCAAGAACATAATGGTTATCTTTAATAACGGCAGCGGCAACCAGCTTCCCGCAAAGGACGGCTTCCTCAATGCTTACAATGAAGTTGGTTATTATGACGGCGGCGAGACACTCAGAGTAGTTCAGACATTCCCTGTTGAAGAGGAGAGCCAGACATCACAGGAGTCTCAGGCTTCACAGGAATCACAGACATCACAGGAGTCACAGGATTCTCAGGTATCTCAGGAGTCTCAGACATCCCAAAATTCTCAGACATCTCAGAATTCCCAGAATTCTCAGACATCACAGAATTCTCAGGCTTCAAGAACAACATCAACTACAACTACTACTCAGACTTCTACAACAACAGTAACCACAACAACTAATCCGATAGTACAGACATCCGACGCAAGACCGTTTGCTGTTATAGCAGTGATCGCTCTTGTATCATTTGCAACTATCGCAATAGTATATAAGAAGAAGGAAAACTGATAATTATTTGTCGGTGGTAATACGTTAAAAACAGGCTGTGCGGTCACGATGATCGTACAGCCTGTTTTAAATGTATATTTATGGCAGAAAATAGTATTTGTTATCACAATTCATGATCCCCGACACAGTATGAAAGCTGTATCGGGGATCATTATACGTAAGATCATAGTTTTTGAAAAACGTCTGCTCAGTTTTCGGGAACCTTAGGAAGTGTATCAAAGCTTGCCTGGAGTTCCTCGTCTGTGGGGATATAGTCGGTCATTTCGCCGTCATTGAATTTCTGATATGCAACAAGGTCGAAATAGCCTGTGCCTGTAAGACCGAAGAGTATAGTCTTTTCCTCGCCTGTTTCCTTGCACTTGAGAGCTTCGTCAATAGCGACGCGGATAGCGTGTGAGCTTTCGGGAGCAGGAAGGATACCCTCAATACGTGCGAACTGTTCGGCAGCTTCAAATACAGAAGTCTGTTCAACGGAGGTTGCTTCCATAAATCCGTCATGATAAAGCTGGCTGAGAGTAGATGACATACCGTGGAAACGGAGTCCGCCCGCATGATTAGCAGAGGGAATGAATCCTGAACCCAGAGTGTACATCTTTGCAAGAGGACAGATCATACCTGTATCGCAGAAGTCGTATGCAAACTTACCCCTTGTGAAGCTCGGGCAGGATGCGGGCTCAACTGCGATTATACGGTAATCCTTTTCACCTCTGAGCTTTTCGCCCATGAACGGAGCTATAAGACCGCCGAGGTTAGAACCGCCGCCTGCGCAGCCGATAATTATATCGGGTGTAACATTGTACTTGTCAAGCGCAGCCTTAGCTTCAAGACCGATAACAGACTGATGGAGAAGTACCTGATTGAGTACAGAACCGAGAACATAGCGGTATCCGGGATTTGATGTAGCAACCTCAACAGCTTCTGAAATAGCACAGCCGAGACTGCCTGTTGTACCGGGGTGCTCAGCAAGTATCTTTCTGCCTACATTTGTTGTTTCTGACGGGGATGGTGTTACCTGTGCGCCATAGGTACGCATTACCTCTCTGCGGAAAGGTTTCTGTTCATAGCTTACCTTTACCATGTATACCTTACAGTCAAGTCCCAGATATGCACAAGCCATTGAAAGAGCTGTGCCCCACTGACCTGCGCCTGTTTCTGTTGTTACACCTTTAAGGCCCTGTTTTTTAGCATAGTAAGCCTGTGCAATTGCGGAATTGAGCTTGTGGCTGCCGCTTGTGTTGTTGCCTTCAAATTTATAGTAGATCTTAGCAGGTGTGCCCAGTGCCTTCTCAAGACAATATGCGCGTACAAGCGGCGCAGGACGGTACATCTTGTAGAAATCTCTTATTTCTTCGGGTATCGGAATATATGCGGTGTCATTGTCCAGTTCCTGCGCTACCAGCTCTTCGCAGAAAATGCCGCTCATTTCTTCTGCTGTAAGGGGCTTGCCTGTGCCCGGGTTAAGAAGGGGAGCAGGCTTGTTCTTCATGTCTGCTCTCAGGTTATACCAAGCTGTGGGTATCTCCGATTCGCTGAGATAAATTTTGTAGGGGATCGTTGTTTCACTCATGATTATTACTCCTTTTACTGTTTTTTAGCCGATATCAAGGCTGTGAGGTTCGTCCGGAACAAATAAAAAAACCTGTCCCGGGCATATCGTAAATGCCGGGACAGGATAATATCCTGCGGTGCCACCCTGCTTGACGCAACTGCGTCCACTTAATGTGTACTGGCATACACTGACCTTTGATTACGGAAAGTCATGTTCCGTCTCACATACTAAGCGCATAAGAACCGCACCGTTCTGTTCGCCCTCGGAAGTCCATTCAAAACTGCTTTCTCTGCGGCGATCACACCATCCGCCGCTCTCTTTGAGAGAAGATAACAGGATCTACTTACTCTTCTTCAACGGTTTAAATGGATTATAAACCATATTAACCAAAATGTCAAGGGGAATTTTAAAATTTTTTTAAGTTTGTTCCAAATTATATTCAATGTGGAATTAGGAGTGAGGAATGAGGAGTGAGGAATGAGGAATGATTTTCATATCCGAATGACCACTTTTGCACGAAAAACGACCACTTTTGCAAACCCTATTGAAAACAATTTAAACATATATTATAATCTAAGTAAACAAAAGATGCTTTGAA
>CACWRT010000052.1 GCA_902763365.1 uncultured Ruminococcus sp. | reverse complement strand
ATTTTTCCTTGCACTTATTATACCATATTTTATCCTAAAACTCCACTGTTTATCAGGCTTTTTCGATTTTGGGATAGAAAAAAGCAGACACTAATTAAGTGTTACTAATAATAAACAGATAGCTATTAAACAAAGCATAACTTAGAGTAATAGCTAAGGTTTTGAATAAAAAAATTATGTATTATGCAGGACTTAAAGCTTCGTCCTTTTCTTTGGCAATATCATGTATAGCATTAACGATAGCTTCTATGTCGGATATGTACTGCTCAACAAATTCTTTTGTAATGTCTGTCTGAGCAGCAGAAGAATGATCTCTGTCGTTTTGATGAGCAATTTTATTTCGCCTATCAAATAATTTTTCTACTTCTCTTCGGCAATACTTGACGAAATCCTTATTTGGAGCATCTAAATAGACTTTACGCATTGCAGATTCAAAACCAATTCCAATTAAGTTCAATTGATCACGCATTGAATCTCCTGATAAAAAAACTTCTCTTGTGTATTTTTCATTAAGATATTCAAAAAACCATTCGTTTGATTCTTTAAATGCCAGTCCTTCTTCAACCTTTGACATTTTCACATCAAGGTTTTTGTATTGTTCGCTTTTCTGCCATTCTCCAGTAAACATACGGAATAGACAGTATTTACTCATTTCATGAATAAAAAAGTCAAGTAGGCTTTCGGCAAATACGACCTGTGATCTCCAGATAGTTTTACAAGCATCAATCTTTCCTTCAGACAGCAAATTATCGGCTACAATATACTGACCTTTGATGGTTTGCATACTTTCGTCAAAATGTTGCTTTATCTCAGGTAACCGAAAATGAACAGGTGGCAAAACTGCTTTCTTATCTCGTTTGTCCTCGATACGAGGTGTTAATGATAAATCTCTTTTTCCCATTTTACACCTCACTGCATTTTTTGAACTACATTGGCAAAGTCAATATTCAGCATTGGTATTGCACCATATTTGCCGGAAATATAACCTTTACCAAAATTTTCTTCTTTACGAATGTTCTTGATCTCTGCAAGAGAATACAGATCCGTTGATCTGCCAGTCGTTTTCATTTCAGCAAACCATATCTGATCTCTCCTGAACGAATCAAGATTCAGAAGTCCGGTTTCATGAGTTGTAAAAATCAACTGTGCAAACTTGTCTGATTTGAAATCAACAAATTTTCTTATCAGTTCATAAACCAATGCTTCGTGAAGTCCTGATTCTATTTCATCACAAACTAATACCTTGCCATTTTTCATTATATCAATAAGAGGACAAAGCATACCAAACAGTTTCTGAATACCGGTTGATTCTTCTGAAAAAAGGTCTGTTTCAAAATCGTCATAGACAACTTTTGCTGTAATAGCGTCAACCTCTTGCTGCAGCAGCATTTTTTTGAAATCATCAGATAAGAATGGGGGTAAATTCAGCGTTTCGATTTTTTGTTGATCTATAGTTACTTCAATATCCTTTATACCTGTGCCTAACTCTTTTAACAGAGTGATAACCGCAGATTTTATGTTTGGATCAGTATTCATCTGATATATCGAATAATTCATCCATCTATCCTGCATAGACGGGTGATAAACAATTAATTCGTCAAGGAAAAAACGATAGGCATCTTCTATTTCAGGAACAGATGAAAAGTTTGCCGCACAAGAAAGCATCAGTCTGTTTGGCTTCAAAACATCCTTACAAGCGTTAAATTTACCTGTAAACTTACTGCCTGCCGTAAAATCCTTTTCATCACGCTCGAAAATCTTTGCCTGCTTGCCCTTCGGGAAATAGTAGAGATATTCTTCTGTAACCAAGAGATTTTTTAAGGAGAAACCAAAAACATACATTACGCCCTTTACAACAAAATGTATCTGATACTCGCTTTCCTTTTCCAAGCCATTCATCTTGTGAGGAATTTGTCTGATACCCTGTCCGGGCTGATGATTGATACTGTTAATAACAAGGTTTTTTACAAAAGAAATAGCATCTATGAAATTACTTTTGCCTGAACCGTTTGCTCCATAGATAACAGCAGACGGCAGCACTTTGTATTTGCCAAATTCAAAGGTTTTTTCTTCTCTGAAAGTATCACTGCCGGCAATCAAAGAGAAAACAATCTTTTCGCCAATAGACTTGTGATTACTGCATGAAAATTCAAGTAACATTTCACTACCTCCTCTCAATTACTATGATACCATAATTATTGGATTTTAACAAGAGGATTTGCATAAATTTCTGCAAATATTGTTCTTAAAATTGTAATAAGCGTTGTTTTATATTTATTGTATCCGCTTTCACAATATAATATACCGACAAATACATAAATTATTATCCTGATTTTTATAAAGCAAAAATGTTTTTATCCTGTTTTTCAGCATACTGTACCGTTTTGTAAGCTCCGCCGCTTTTGTGCTGAATACAGCTGATAACAAGATCAGACCGATCAACCATAGCCCTGTTGCGTATCTGCATAGCAGCCTTATAGTGTGCCTTTGCCGACTGCTCACAGACTTCAACTTCATCATAGTATTCAAGAAACTCTTTTTCATTGTCACGAAACTCCGCTTTCATATATGGCAGAATTAGTATCAGCGAACAGTTTCCGTGATCTATTCGTTTTTTCACTCTTTTGACCACAGATGCAGCAAGAATGTCAAACTCACCCTCACGCCCGACAAGAAATTCTACATACTGTTTTATCCGTATCAGCTCCGTTATTTTTTCTTCAAGATTTCTTTCAACCTGAACGGCATTATCAATTTCCCTGTGACCGAAAAAGCTGACAGTATATATTTCCATCCCATCACCTCAAGTATATTACTATTTATATAGTAACACTATATATGTATATTATCAATATGTAGTGTGCGTATTAAAATAGTAACAGAGGTGGTTTAATGGAAAACTCGAAATCTGTCATTACTATCAATGACTACGGAAAAATAACTGTTCACATCAAAGAAATAATGGACAGCAAAGGAATAACCCGAAATTTTCTTGCTAAAGCATCAAACACTCGTTTTGAAGTCATCAATAAATGGTATAATGGTCAGGTCGAAAAAATGGATCTGGATATACTCGCCCGAATTTGTTATGTTCTTGATTGTTCTCCTGCGGATATAATAAAATATAGTCATAAGTAAAAGCATTATAACCTTCTTTTGTGCAGGCTATAATGCTTTTTGTGTTTTGATGTAGGACTTCAAATCCTGTTTGATTAGCAAACAGTTTTATTTCTCCGTTATGTTCTTGCTTTTACTATTTCTATAAACTCATCTAAGACAATAGAGTACGAGATATAGTCAATTCTCCTTAGAATAAAATTCAAGAGAACGACTCCCAACGGCAGTCCCTTTTTTATAGCTTCCGCCGTTGGAGGAAGATAATTATTGAAAGATAAACGATAATTTATCGTATCAATAGGCAATGGTTGCCTGACCATTCATCAGCATCGGCAGAAGCCAATCTCTAAGGGCAGAAAGCCTATATGATTCTCTTGTATTATTTGAAATCATAGTCAGCCACGGCTTTATCTCAGCGTTAAAACTTGTTATTTCTGAATTTGACGGGATATAAACAGCCCTATCTTTTAACAATGGCTTTTGTAGATGTTTCAATCCTGTTCCCTGAAAATATTTGAGATTAAGTTCTTGTCTTATGCTATTAAGCAGAAGATATAGATAGTCTTCCATATCATTTCGGGCAGTGATACACCAAGTATCGGTAGAGTATGCTGTCTTTCCTACATAAAACTTCACATCGGCATTACCGCCAGTGTTTAGAAATGTGTTTCGTCCGTCAACGATTGGTTCTGTCCACCTTAATATAGAATCCCCACTTGTAAAAAACGGGAAATCGCCTGTTTTATCTTTTGCTTCACCGACTTGAATTGTTGACTTTGGATTCTCAATCAGTATATCGCCTAACCGACCATTGCTCTTTTTGCAGTGAAACAGATGCATATAAGCTGTTGTAGCCATTTGCTGTAAATTATCGTTTATCTTCTTGTTACATTGTATTTTTTTCTCGATGTTATAGAGAAAATCGCCGATTTTCACCTGTTCTTCATAGTCAGGAAGCTCAACTGGTACCGATGATAAGATTGTTGTATTCAGATTAGGCATATTTGAACCAATAGCGTGAGTAGTCAGCCATTTACGAGTTTCCAGTCTATCCAAGAAATAGGATAGGAATAATGGATATATCGAAGAATCGGTGATTCTGACCCGAAAGCAACCCGTTCCGCATAATAGCAGACTATCGTCAGTTATAAATGCGTGTTTTTCAATATCTCCTCTACGAGCAAAAATAATATCATTATTTGTAACAGCATACCGTATCAAGCGATTATAATCTTCATTACTAATATGAGCTATACTTTCCAAAGATACTGTTCCATCAACAATATCTTGTGGCATTATAACAGGAATACCTTCTTCAACATAATCACTCATGTGTAGTTGACTGCCAAACGGTCCAGTTATAATATCAGATATTTCGCCAAGAGTTGTACTTCTATTCATACTTCACCTTACCTAACTGTTTCATAATCTCAGCTTGCAGAGCATTGCCTTCATCGAAAAATGATTGCAGCTCAGACCTGAATGCCGACATTTTTGCTTCAAACTCCTCTTGCGTAAGCTCCACATACTCTATCTTCACATCAAAATACTGCCCTGCTGCGAGAGAGTATTTCTTAGCGATGATCTCATCATAGGTAACTGCGACCGAGAAATCGTCCACCGCTTCTTTATTGCGGAAAGTGGTGATTATCTTTTCTATCTCTTCGTCACGAAGCCGGCGCTTCTGTAAATTGCCGTCCTTGTATTCCTCACCGAGCTTTGAAGCATCTATAAGCACTACCTTGTCGGCAGTCTTTGAATTATCAAAGAACAGAACGGAAACATTAGTACCTGTGTTTGCAAATACATTAGACGGCATACTTACCGCACCGACTACGATATGATCCTCAACGAGCTTTTTCAGCACAGCACCTTCAACACTGCTCTTTGCCGTAAGAAACCCTGTAGGTACAACGATAGCACCCTTGCCGTTCTTTTTCAGAGAGTTGACAACGTGCTGAATAAAGCAAGTGTAGATAGCCATACTCTCTTTTTTCTTTGCAGGGATTTTCGGAACTCCTGCCCAGAAACGAGCAGCATACTTTTTTTCTATATCATCTCTTGTATCGGAGAAATCCATTTTGAAAGGCGGATTCGATACTACAAAGTCAAACTGTCTGAGATACTGACCATCGTCACTTTTGTGATAAGGATAAAGAAGTGTATCGCCCTGAATGGCGTGATCGAGAGAAGATACAAGACCATTCAGTATCAGGTTTAATTTCAGCATCTTATTACTACGCTGAGAAATATCCTGAGCAAAGATAGTACACCTGTCCTCACCGATCTGATGACCAAGAGCCATTAACAGCGTACCCGTACCGGCAGAGGGATCATAACACTCTATATTATGCAGATCGGCATCATCACCGACCAAAAGCCTCGCCATAATAGTAGCGATAGCGTGAGGGGTATAGTATTCTGCATACTTACCGCCGCCTGCGGTATTGTAATCCTTGATAAGATACTCAAAGATAGTAGCGAAAAAGTCATAATGCTCCGAGAAAGTTTCATCAAATGAAAAATTCACGAGCTTATCCACTAAAGCACGAGCAAAAGGCGCTCTCTGAGCTTCATCGGTTACATACTGTGTCAGCTTCTCAAACAGGGGGATTTTTGTATTCTGCGTAGTCTGAGTAGAGAATATATCAATATTCTTATCAGCAATATCAATCATCGTCTGATCGAATATAAGGTCAAAATCACCCTTAGCCTGCTGATTCCACAGGTGTGAAATAAGATGTTCGGGATAAAGACGGGGAACATCGGGATTCATCGTATCAAATAGATCCTCTCTGTCATCTTCCGAAAGCTCCGAATAAGCAATTTCCCACTTTTCAGCCTTTGCAATACGCTCATCGAGCTTTTTGATCTCATATCCGAATTTATCATTTATGTACTTATACAGGAAAACCTGAGTAATGATCTTATACTCATTACCGTCATTTCCCATACCATAAGTCTGACAGGTTGATTTCAAAGAGTCGATAAGCGCTATAGTTTTCTCTTTTATGCTTAAATCCATTGTAAATACTCCTAATTATCAAGCAGCAGGATATGTGGCATGGTATTGACTGAGATACTGAGAGGAAATTCTTGACTGAATAAAAAGCCTATCCTCTCTTGTACCCTTTAAGTTCAACGCATCCATTCCTTGCTTTATTTGTGACATTACAGTCTGCTCAAAGTAAGCGTCTTTCTTCAAAATATCGTTTCGGTCAAAGACCTTTTGGTCTATATCGATTTTTATAGCTTTGAGTGCATCCATTATCTCATCGTCATATTCCGAGATAATGGGTTTGGCTCCTCTTGCTTTTCTCTGAGCGTTTTCTTCTCTTATTCTCTTATGTACCCTTGCGAACTTAGCGTCACCACTGTATTTGCGCATAAGTGCCTTGTCCTTTTTCTGAAGCTCAGCCAGCTTCTTGAGGACTTCATCTAAAGCCTTTGAACGTTCAGTGAACTCATGAACCGTATCGGCTGCGAAACCAAACTCCTTAAAACGCTGTAAAAACGCTTCTCTTATCGAAATGAACTCAGGATCGTCCTGATCAATGTTTTCGGTAAAAGACTGTATCGTTCTCCGCCATTTTTCGTGGAACTCCTCTTTGCTCATAAAGCCCATCTGCAACTCTTCATCACCAATCTTTGAGAAATTAAAGGTAATGTCCTGCATAGCTTCATTGATGAGCTGTCTTGTGGAATCATCGCTGTCAAAGGCTTCTTTTTGATTTATAGTGTCAATATGTCGTTGAACTTCTCGTATCATTTCGGGAAGTCTTGTTATTTCAAGCTTTGCAAATGCTTCTTTTAGCTCATCGTCACCAAAGGTTCGGACTATATTACAGCAATCGCGGGCGGCAATAAGTACCTTTTTCAATTTGATAAGCTCCTGCTTGTCCTCTATGGTAGATATTTCGGAGCTGAACTCCTCCACATTATCCGTAGTGAAATCAAAAAGAACCTGTCGGACCTCACGCATCTGCTGAACAAGAGCATCTCTATCTTCTATGACCTGAGTGAATGTATCAGTGACATTATCCTTACCGACCTCATTGGGATCGTTAAATCTGTTAAGTTCTTTAAGGTATGCTTCGTTGGTCTGTTCAAAATTGCTCTTAATGTCGGCAAAATCAATGATAAAGCCATATTTGTTATCCTTATAGGGTCTGTTCACACGGGTAATAGCCTGCAACAGATTATGATCTTTCAGCTTTCTGCCGAAGTACAGCCTTTTCAGGCGAGGAGCATCAAATCCTGTCAGGAGCATATTGAATACGATCAGTATATCTATGGTCATATTCTTCTTGAAATCCTTGACTATCTGCTTTCTTGTATCCTTATCATCGCTGTCGTGCAGTATCAATCCTGCCTTGAAATGCGACTTCTGAGAGGAATCGGCATTCAACTCACGCTGCACCTCGTCAAAGAAAGCGTATATCTTTCGTGCCTGTTCACTTGTTTCACAGATAACCATACCGCCGAGGGTATCATCGCCCTGAATAGTACGGAATCTCTTTAAGTCGCTAATAATATATCTTGTAAGCTCCTTGACATAGGAGTCATGTTCAACTATCTGGTCTCTCTTTATATCCTTTTTCTGTACAAGAGTTTCGAGCTTCTCATAAATAGCCGAGAGCTTTTCCTTATACTTTGTTTCAATATCTTCACGGATGATTTTTAGTGTATAGCCATCCTGAATGGATTTATCATAATAGTAGGTATGAAAATAACTACCAAAGACTTTCCATGATTCTCGCTCGTCAGCCAATAGCGGAGTACCTGTTAATGCAATTTTTATAGAGTTTTCATCGGCATCAAAAAGGTTAGCAAGAAAGCTGCCTTTAGGATTATATCCTCTATGTGCTTCATCAATAATAAAGATACGTTGTAAATTTGTAGCATAAGACGGCAGCGTAACTCGTTCCTTATCCTCAGCAAAACGCTGTATATTGACTACTGTGATCTCTTGCTGTCCGGTGTTACCTTCCTGTGCCTGATTGTTGCGGAATTGTTCCATTAGCTCTGCACGGCTGTTAGCGGTCTTTACCACAAGTCCACGAGCTTCAAATTCCTGAGAAGCCTGTTCAAGCAGATCAAGGCGGTCGACAATAAAATAGAACTTAGCAACCTTATTGTTATGTGCAAAATAGTCAGATAGATAGTAGCTTAAATAATATGACAGCGCCGTTTTGCCGCTTCCTTGAGTATGCCATACTACGCCTGATTTAACACCATCCGAAAGTTTATCACGGATAGCATAAGTCGCAAACATCTGCTGATACCTCATGATATGTTTCTGATTGATAGTCTCAATCTTACCGTCAACCTCACGCTCTATATTCACATAAGCTATGCCGTATTTAAGTATAAACAGCAGACGCTCCGGCGAACACATAGAAGTAATGATACGATTTGTAGGAGTGTTGACATTAAGATTGGTCTGATATTCGGGAGAAGTATGGATAACCTGATTGTTAAAGTCTTTCAGTATAGTCTTCTCTGTTTCGGTATCAATATCTTTATAAGGGTAATCCTTAATAAATGGAGCAATATCATCATTCAAAGGATTTTCTTCACGAAAGCAATTAAATGGCGCACTGATTTTAGCTGCTGTACAATAGAACGCTCCCTGAATGGGAACAATGCCACCTTCGGCATCATACTCCATATTATTGGAGAATATCATCAGTTGAGTTATGTTTATAAATCTACGAAACTTCTTATTCGGAAAACGCTTTCTGTTCATACGATCACTTTCAGCAACCATACCACCATGATTATTTGGCTTTTTGACCTCAATAAACACTAAAGGCAGACCATTTATGAACAACGTAATGTCTGGGCGGAACTCGTCTTGACCATTTTTGCAAGTAAACTCAGCAGTACAGTGATATACATTATTTTGAGGGTTTTCATAGTCTATTAGCTTAACAGGAGAAACAGCAGTAAGTCGAGTATAAAAGCTTTTGCCGAGATCATCGTTATCAAGTTCCTGCCTGATAGCTTTCAATGTTTGTTCAGCCTCACCCTCATGATCGGGATTGAGCTTTTTGAACTGAGATATAAAAACTTCTTTTAATATATTTGTATCAGGATCATAGACTTTATCAGACATATCCTCGAATATCCGACCATAGTATGTGAATCCAAGCCTTGTAAGATGAACGAGTGCAGGCATCTGGACACGAGTCATTTCATTAAAGAGGATTTTGTCGTTATTTGTTTTTCTCATACTTAACACTCCTTAACAAAATATGCAAACTATATATATAATTATAATACCCCAATATATTTTATCACAATCTTCACAATCAGTCAATTGCCTATAGTTTATTAGAATCCATTTTTACAGTGTTTTTACAGCGTTTTCTTAATGATAATAGTATCGAAATAAGCATTATTCTGAATTGTATCAAAATAAACTTGTTTTTTATTAAAAACGATACTATAATTATAGTATAAAAATAAACGGTCGATTAAATAAATACGATTGGAGAAATTATAATGATTTACGGCTATTGCAGAATATCAACAGATAAGCAAAATATTGAACGACAAATCAGGAACATTCTAAAAGCATATCCTGATGCAGTTATCAAGCAGGAGGTTTACACCGGAACAAAGACAGACGGCAGAAAAGTTTTTGAGCAACTTCTAAAAACCGTCAAAGCAGGAGATAAGATTGTCTTTGATAGCGTTTCCCGTATGTCCCGTAATGCTGACATAGGTTTTCAGGTATATCAGGAATTGTACGATAGAAAGATAGAACTTATCTTTTTGAAAGAGCCGCACATCAACACAGAAACCTACAAAAAAGCTTTATCAAAAAACATAGCTATGACCGGAACAAAGACAGATATTATCTTGAAAGCTATCAACGAATATCTTATGGAACTTGCAAAGGAGCAGATTATTATAGCCTTTGAGCAGTCAGAAAAAGAAGTGTCAGATCTGCATCAAAGGACAAGAGAAGGTATAGAAACGGCACGAAAACAGGGAAAGCAAATAGGCAGAAAAAAGGGAGCAAGTGTTATCACTCAAAAAAGCATTAGAGCAAAAGAGGATATTCTGAAATTTTCAAGGGACTTTGGCGGCAGTCTTTCTGATGTGGATTGTATTCGTATGATCGGGGTAACACGCAATACCTATTACAAATATAAAGCAGAACTAAAAGCAGAAATAATGGATAAATAAAAAACCCTCTCCGACAAAGCGTCATAATTGCCTTGCCGGAGAGGGTTTATATTTGTAGCATTTAGCCCATCGCTTTTTCTTTCGGAACACCGTTATCACGCTTTCTTTTTCCAGTCCATATGATACCGCCTGCTTCTCCTTCACAGATAGATCTGCTGAATCAACTATTTGATCATTAAGTGCAGAATACTATAAAAACCATAATTATTTTGTAACCAATTATGATAAAATACGAGTAGTTATATAGAAGGACTTTGAAAGGAGGTCTTTGTTATGACTGATTCAAAGATCGTAGAAATGTATTGGGTCAGAAACGAGCAGGCTGTAACTGCAACATCAGAGAAATACGGTACATACTGTTATACTGTCGCTTACGGGATTCTGCACAATGTAGAGGATTCCAAGGAAAGTGTGAATGATACCTATATGTCCGCATGGAACAGTATGCCGCCACATAAGCCAAGTGTTTTGAAAACCTTTCTCGGAAAGATAACGAGAAGGATCTCCATTGACAGATGGAGGCGAAAAAATGCAGAAAAGCGTGGCGGTGAGATAGCAGAGGTATTGGATGAGTTATCGGAATGTATTTCTCCGATCGTTGATCCGATAGCTGAAATGGAAAAAGAAATGCTTGATAAAACTATCAACGCTTTTGTCAAAGAGTTAAATGACAAGGAACAGAGGGTGTTTCTATGTCGTTATTGGTATGCAAAACCCGTAAAGGAAATAGCGAAACTGTTTGGCTTTTCTGAAAGTAAGGTCAAGGTCATGCTGATGAGAACAAGGAACAAACTGAAAGCAAGACTTGAAACGGAGGGGTTATTATGACAAAATTCGATTTATTTGACAGTATCGGCAATGTTGATGATGAACTTATCGAAAAGGCAATTGAGCCGAAGAAAAGCAGTAAAAAAACATTTTTAGCAATAACCTCTGTGGCTGCCTGTGCCGTTTTTGCTTGTGCGGCTGTTCTGATCGTTCAGAATATGAACAAAAGCAATAATGTAGTTGTTGATCCCGATGCTTCCTCTGCGATCGGTACAAACTCCGTTAAGCCTGTTAATGAAGAATTCCTCGAAAACGGAGTAGCAGGAGGATCAAGTTCGGAAACTCCTGTGCTTGAAGATTCCGTCGAGAAAGCTCTTGAAGAAATGCCGTTTGAAATTTATTATGTTGCTAACGGTAAGATGAAACAAAAGACTATTGTAACCGATGCTTCCCCTGAAAATCTCTTTAATATCTGGAAGAAAGAAAACGAAATAGGAGATGAAGTTCGTTTTATCTCTGTAAAACTATCTGACAATGGCGCAACAGAAATATCAGAATACAGTGGAGTAGATGTTGCAACACATAAAGTCGGAGATCAGACGGTTTATACCCTGACTATAACAAAAAATCTCGAACAATACTATGACAGCATAGAGAAAGAACTTCTGCTCAATTCTCTTGAAAAAACAATGACAGGTATATGTGATCCGAAGCCTGAAAAGTATCAGCTTATCCTTTCTGATAATGCAGAAAACGAACAGACCGAAAGTAAAAGCAGTGTTTCTGATGACACACAAAGCAAGAATGATGCCGTGAATTCGGACGCTTATCCTGTCACAGAAACAAGCCCGACAAATCCTGAAGCAAGAGAATTTTCTGAACAGAAAGTTACATCAGGTGTCAGTCAAGAATATACACCTAATGAATCTGAAACAGATCAAGCAAGCTCAAACTATGCAGAAGAATCCGAAAGCAACCATGTTGCTCCGGAGGATATTCAGTACAATGATCAGGGAGAAGCACTTGAATGAAAGCTGTCAAAAAATACTATCCACTGTTTCTTCCGCCTTTACTAACTTTAGCGGTATTGCTGTTTGTGTTCAAAAATTATAATATGTACCCTTTCGGGCAAGGCAGTATGGCTTGGTGCGATATGAACCAGCAGGGCATCCCCCTGCTGATGAACTTCAAGGATATGCTGAGCGGAAAAGATAATCTGTTTTTCAGTATGAAAAATGCAGGAGGTATGAGCTTCTGGGGTGTGTTCTGCTTTTTCCTATCAAATCCGTTTTCTCTGCTGTCGGTTTTCGTACCAAAGGAAGAAATCATTCATTTTGTCAATATTATGGTTATCCTGAAACTGACATTATGCTCCTTTACGGCGGCGATTTATTTCAGGTGCTGTAAGAAAACCGCAAACGGAGCAATTACTGTTTCACTCAGCCTGATGTATGCTTTGTGCGGATATGGTATGCTGTTCTATCAGAATATTATGTGGCTTGATGTTATGTATCTGTTTCCTGTTCTGATGATCGGATTGGAAAAGCTGACAAAGGAACGCAAAAGCATAGTGTTCATTATTTCGTTATCAGCCATCACGATAATGAATTTCTACCTTTGCTACATGGTTGTTGTTTTTATCCTGCTGTATATGACGGTCTGGTTTATCGGTGAACGACAGTCGGAATATCGCCGTGAGGTCTGTATTAAATTTTTGTCCGGCTCCGTTCTTGCCGCAATGATAACAGCCGTGGTATGGCTGCCGAGTCTGATACAGGTCATGTCATCCGGCAGGCTCAGCTCTGTTTCTGGCACGATAAACAATTCAAGTTTTCTATCACACTACGAAACCGTATTGCCTCTCTTGTTCTGCACAGGTTTCATTTTTGTTGTGCTGTTGATGCAGCTTTTAAGCAGAGATAAGAAAACAAAAGAGCATAGAAGAAACCTGTTATTGTTCCTGCTGACGCTGATACCGTTTTTTATTGAGCCTGTCAATATTATGTGGCACACGGGAAACTATATGTCTTTCCCGGCACGATACGGCTTTATCACTATATTTATTGGTCTGATATGCTGTGCAGATTTTTTGACAGATACAGGTGAAAATAATTCTGAAAAGAAGTTGAAAATACAGTACATATTGATACCTCTGTCTTTCGCTCTGATCTATGGATATTATTTCATTTCTCAGAAAATGATAGACAAAGACTTTGAAACGCTTACGAAATATACAGCTACCCTGTGGGGTAAGAAAGAATCTCTTGACGGACTGGCAAGGCTTTTTGTACTCAGTGTACTTTGTTATCTGATCATTCTGCTGCTTTACCGAAAACGGCTTATTATGAAACAGGTTTTTGCTATAATGCTTGTCACTCTGTGCTGTGTGGAGGGAATGAACAGTATCCGGCTCTATATGGTCAGTCCCTCCGTGAATAATCCGAAAAGGACAACTGATTTTGTTTCCCTCTCGGAAATGAGCGATAAGATACAGGATGATGATTTTTACAGAGTAAAAACCGATTGTAAGGCGGCTGATTATAATATGACAGGAGCGTTAGGCTATCCTTCTGTCAGTCATTACACTTCCCTCACCGACCACGAGTTTATGGTTATGCAGCGTCTTTTGGGCTACAGTACCGTATGGATGAAATCCGGCAGTGCCGGAGGAACCGAACTGACCAATGCCCTTTACTGCATAAAATATAATATCATTGAGGGCAAATCAACAGATAATACGGTTTACACAAACGGCAAGTATTCCATCGTAAGCATATCTCCCTATCTTGACTTGGGTATTCTGTGCAGCAGCGATTTTTCAGGCGGTGCTGGTATTCCTGACAGTATGACAAGAGCAGAAATACAGCAGTATCTTTTTGAGAACATTTTTGATACGAATAAAAAAGTGATCACTGAGTATGAATATGACAGGAAGAAAAGCACAGGTATTTCGTATTCAGATAACAAGTATCAGCTTTATAATGCGGCAAAAGTGAAATACGATATTTATGTATCGGGCAGACAAAGCCTTTATGCTGACTGCTATGACAGGTTCTCAAATGCTCTTTCTGAGGATTATTTTGAGGGCTTATCCGTCAAGGTGAACGGCAAAACGATAAAAAACAAATATCCCGAAGCCGATGCAAACGGTCTTTTGAAATTGGGCGAATACGAAAATGAAAAAATAACCGTAGATATTACAGCTAACAAAAAGATAAGCTGTTACAGTTTTGGTGTATTCGGGCTTGATATTGATATGCTTTCAGATGCTATTAACAATACAAGCTGTGCCGATCTCCGTTATAATGGGAGTAAGATTACAGGGAATGTTCGCACAGACTCCACTAAAACCTGTCTGCTTTCAATACCATATGATGACGCTTTTGTTGTAAAGATAAACGGCAATAAAGTTCCTGTTAAAAAGGTGTTGTTCGATCTGACAGCTTTTGAACTGCCTGCCGGAGAGAATAGCATAGAGATTTATATGATACCGAAAGGCTTTATTGTCGGAATTATCATTACTGTTATCGGCATTGTGTTATTGGTTGTGTATATCAGATTACGAAGAAAAATACATATTCCGAAAAAAGTATCGGCTGCTGTTGAAATCCTGACAGGGTTTGGGGTAGTATGCGGTGTTTTGATGGTCTATATTGCACCAATAATCATCGCTCTCAGGGTTTTATAAACGGTTAAATAAGCAGTAGGTTTCATCCCCAAAACTCAAAACGGACTAATTACACAAAACACCCCCTCTCCGACAAAGCGTAATGCCTTGCCGGAGAGATTTTTTTGATCTGTTGTTCATTCCCTGAACCTGTCCATATTGACCGTAAGTGTCATTACGATATGCCCGTCGATCAGTGCGTGATCTCTGATAAGAAGTTCTTTGTCGATAAGCCTTTTTACATATTTTCTTATAGTGACAATGCCATCAGGTAAATGCTGACAAATACCACTTACTGTAATGGGCATTTCTCCGTTCAGGTACATATCGTAAACAGTTGCAAAAGTCCCGATCTCTTTCAAAGACAATTGATTGTTGATAATAAATTTAAGTGGTATTTCAGGATAATCGGAAGTTGCTTGTGTTTTGTTTTCATTATTCATAGATTTCCTATCTCCTATCTTTTTCTTGGATTTTGTTTTTGGGTGTTTATCAGATCTTCGTTGACATCTTTTCCTCTGCTGAAAACAGAATGTACTTCGTACCCTCTTGCCTGATACTTTGCAGCGTACTTTGTGGCTGATGCCCGTCCTGCTTCGTCATTGTCAAGCCTGAAATGCAGGACTTTGACATCCTTGTGCCGTTCTAAAAACGCTTCAAGTGCCACATCGGAGCTGCCACATAAGGCTAATCTTGTTTGTCCTTTGTATGAACCCTTGCCGAATGCCTGATCTGTCATAGTGCAGTGGCTCATAAGGTCAATAGGAGCTTCAAATATGTACAGTCTTGTGCTGTCTGTCCCCATCTGATGAAAGGCATAACGCTTATCTGAATTTTTGCAGTCTCCACGATATTTCTTTTCTGTCAGTGTTCCTCTTACAGAGCCGAATTTTGCCGTTCCTTGTTCGTCAAAGCCGACAAACACACAATTACCTCTTGTGTCCTGATAAAGCTGTTTTGATTTCATAAAATCAGAAATGACATAAGGTGATATACCTCTTGTTTGCGAAAGATAGGCATAAACTCTGTTGTACTTTCCCTCTGCTTTTTCAGGCAATTCAAGCTGTCCTGCTTCTGATTTATACTTTGGTGCAGGAGTATATGCAACGGCAGCACTTTCACCGATGATCGTTTCTATTGCATCAGGGAACGACTTACCCTCAACCTTGCGTAAAAAGTCAATCGTGTCACCGCCTGAAATATTCTGACTGTTCCATACAAAACCCTTGCGATCAGCATATACAACAAGACTGCTGTGCTGTTTGCATTGATAATACTTGCCTGCTCTCTTAAATTCCAAACCCATATAGGCACTCAAAAATGCTATTAAATCAGCATTTTTCGCTTTGTCAAGCTGTTCCTGAGAGAATTTCTTATATTCCATTACAATCGTCCTTTACATAGAAAAAGCAGTCAGCGTAATGCCAACTGCCCTGTGTGTTATTTCTTTTTTGCAGGAAACTCAAATTTGATTTTCCTTGCTGTCTTATCGACAACAAGATAAGCATCGAATTCTCCTTTGCCGTCCTTTCTCTTAAAGCCTTTAATAAGAGTAGTTTTTCCTTTTTCAATCAGCCTTATAGCTTGTGCATCGGAAATAGTTTTTCCGCAATACTCTTTACCGACAGAGAAGGGACAACCTGTGTCCCTTTTTGCCGAGCAGAAGTAGCCATACTTTTTTATTACCCTTGCACCACAGAACGGACAGGAGAGATTATCTTCATCAGATAAATACTTTTCTGTATCAGCAGATGAAACGACAGCAGAATACCAATTACGGACATTCTTTTCCATAGCCGAAACAAAAGCCTGATAATCTTCTTTCCTCTCAGCTATATCGTGCAAACGCTTTTCCCACTGTCCTGTCATTTCAGGACTTTTCAATTCTTCAATGGGTAAATGTTCAATCAGGAATACGCCTTTTGCAGTCGGCATAATTGACTTGCCCTGTTTTGTCAGATAGCCGTTGTGAAAAAGTGCATTGATAATTCCTGTCCTTGTTGCCGGAGTGCCAAGTCCTTTATTTTCTGCTTTCATCAAGGCTCTTGCTTCTTCGTCCTCAAGGTGCTTGCCTGCCGTTTCCATTGCCAAAATCAAATCAGGCTCCGTATAGGGCTTTGGCGGCTCTGTAAAGCCTTGTTTCAGCTCATACTTACCTGTATAGCTTTCTCCCTCTGACACTGGCGGCAAAGTTGCCCTTTTATCAGGTAATGCATCAACGGCATACCAACCGTTATTTGTAATGACGCTTCCGGTTGCTTTGAAAGTGTTGCCGTTTACATCGAGTGAAACCGTTGTGTCCTCAATCTCTGCTTTCGGATAAACGATACGGATAAGCGACTTGACAAGCAGATCGTAAAGCTGTCTTTCGTCCTCTGACGGTATTTCGGACAGGCTTTTCGGAACATTCATAGTCGGAATGATAGCAGGGTGACTGTCAACCTTGCAGTCGTCAGAATGCCGTTTTGAGTATGCCTGCCATTCGTTTTCAGGAAGAGCATACTGACTGTATTCCGACAGAAGAAAGAGCTTGCGGAGTGTTGTAGTGACTTCCGACTGCATAGCAACGGTCAGATGTTCCGATGATGTTCGGGGATATGACATAAACTTATGTTCATACAAGTCCTGCATAATCTTTACGGTCTTTTTCAAATCCCAGCCGAATAGCTTTCCTGCCGTTGCCTGTAACTGTGTTGCGTTGAATAATAACGGCTGTCCGATTGTTCTTTTCTTGACGGTTTTTGCCGTTACAGTACCGTTACCGACACACTTTGATAATAACGATTTTGCCTGTTGCTCGTTATCGAGTATTCCTTTTTCGTATTCTGCCGTGAAACTTTCGTTATCAGTCTGAAAATCAGCGAGTAATCTCCAGAACGGTGTTCGGATATGTCCGTTTATCTTCTTATCACGCTCAACCACCATTGCCAAAACAGGTGTCTGCACTCTGCCAATACGAAACATATTTTTCGGATCAGCAGAGTATTTTCCTGTTGCCGCAATCGTCAGATTTATACCGCACAGCCAATCGGCAATAGCCCTTGCTCGTCCTGCCTGCTGTATGCTGATAACTTCACTGCTGTCTTTCAGGTGTGCAAAAGCATACTGTATTTTCTGAGGTGTCAAGTCCTCTATCCAAACTCTTTTCCATTTCTTTGTGCAGTGCATTGCTTCATAGATATAGGCAAAAATCAGCTCACCCTCACGGTCAGGATCAGTGGCATTGATTATCAGGTCAGCCTTGTCAAAAAAGCCTTTGACATAATCGAAACAGCTTTTAGTGTCTGTTTGGGCAGCGATCTGATAACTGTCAGGAATACAAGGGAAAACATCCAAATCCCAATTCTTATATTGATCTCCGTATGCTGTTCTGTCAGCTAATCCGCACAAATGTCCGACACCGTGACACAGTACGGCTTTTTCTCCGTTGAAAGTAAATTCATAGTGACCTATCGTTGGCTCTTTTTTATTTGCAATTCTGTTGCCGGCTTTGAGTGCAACGGCAATAGCTTTTGCTAAACTTGCTTTCTCAGCGTAGATGACTATCAAATTAAAGACCTCCTATCCGGGACTTGAAGTCCCACATTATGAAAAATGATATAGATTTCGTAGAAGCAATATGCTATAATAAAACTATCGTTAATGCGATAAATCAGAATTTGAAAACCACGATTTCATAAGTGGTTACTGCCCCTCATAGGGCTTTAATAAAATCCTCCAAAACGCTTGAAAACAAAGGATTTATCGCAATGTG
>CACWRT010000051.1 GCA_902763365.1 uncultured Ruminococcus sp. | reverse complement strand
TTTTTACCATTGATAATATTTTGCCAATTATAATTTTACACTAACCCGGCGAGCCGCCGGACCCTAAACGCGGGTATCGCTCCGCTTCGCATCCGCTCTTGTATCGCTCCGCTTCGCATCCGCTCCGGGCACGTCGCTGCAAGCTTTACTTGTCACGGTTATTACTTTTATTATCGACTGATATTTTTTATTTCCGCTCCATACAGTTAACTATTCATTATTCACTATTACTATAAAAGAGAATAGGAAGTATGGCACACCAAGCTCTGAACTCTGAGCTAAATAAATATGATATATTGAATTATTTGTCAGGATAATGTATAATAGGTAGTATAACTAATCAGCCCGGCAATTCGCCGTTAAGAAAGGAAGAGGTAAATGGATCTTATTACAAACAAGGTTTACGGAGCAGAGGATATTTTGCCTGCCGACAGCTACAAATGGCAGTTTGTAGAGGATATTATGCGCGGTCAGGCTCAGTCATACGGTTTTAAAGAAATACGTACTCCTGTTTTTGAGCATACGGAGCTTTTTAATCGTTCCGTCGGCGATACGACCGATATAGTTCAGAAGGAAATGTATACCTTCACAACAAAAGGCGGCGATAGTCTTACTCTGAAGCCCGAAGGTACGGCAGGCGCAGCAAGAGCTATGCTGGAGCACAAGCTTTTTGCCGCAGGCTACCCGATAAAAAATTATTATATCACAGCCTGCTACAGATATGAGAAAAAGAATTTCGGCCGTCAGAGGGAATTTCATCAGTTTGGTATGGAAACATACGGTGCTGCTTCACCCTTTGCCGATGCTGAAGTTATTTGTGCAGCTAATTCTATTTTTGACAGACTTGATGTTAAAAATATAAGTCTTGAGATAAACTCTATAGGATGCCCGAAGTGCCGACCGAAATACTATGATGCTCTCAAGGAATATTTTGGCGCAAGAAAAGATGAGCTTTGCGAGACGTGTCATTCAAGACTCGAAAGAAATCCTATGCGCATACTCGACTGCAAGGAAAAGAAATGTGCAGAAATAGCAAAGGATGCGCCTACAGTTCTTGACTTTATATGTGAGGAATGCAGCAGCCATTTTGAGGGCGTAAAAAACTGTCTTGACGCTGTTAATATTTCATACAAGGTCAATCCCACGATAGTAAGAGGACTTGATTATTATACAAAAACGGTTTTTGAATTTGTTGCGCCCGAGGTTGGAACTGTCTGCGGCGGCGGAAGATATGACGGACTTATTGAAGAACTTGGCGGTCAGCCTACTCCTTCTTTAGGCTTCGGAATGGGCATAGAAAGACTGCTTATACTTCTTGAAAAACAGGGAGTCGAGCTTGAACAGCCTCCTGCCTGCGATCTGTATATAGCAGGTATCAGCGATAGGGGAAAGCTCAAGGCATTTGAACTTACAGAGGGAATCAGAAATGCTTCGCTTATAGCAGAATGTGATGTTATCGGCAGGAAGCTTATGCCCCAGATGAAATACGCAAACAAGATAAAGGCTAAGTTCAGCATGGTGCTCGGAGATGACGAAATAGACAGCAACAAGGCCAAAATAAAAAATATGCTTACAGGTACCGAAAAAGAAGTACCCCTTGATGAGAATTTTTATGATAGATTCTTCTCTATTTATGTAAACGGCGCAAATGATACATTTATGGAAAAGCTTGGTCTGAGCATGGACACATAACCTGAATAGGCTGAAATCGTGAGAGGCAGAGATTTTTGGTATATGATGTAAAGAAGAAAAGCCGTAGCAGAGGATGAATTTTTGGTATATTAAGGAAAGGAAGATATTATTATGGCAGAATTTTTGACGGGGCTCAAGCGCAGCTGCTATTGCGGCGAGCTGAGAGCAGATAATATAGGTCAGACTGTAACAGTCTGCGGCTGGACACAGCGTCAGCGTGACCTTGGTCAGCTTATTTTTATTGATCTTCGTGACAGAACAGGTGTCGTTCAGCTCGCATTTGATGACAGTACAGACAGATCTGTTTTTGAAAAAGCCTTTACGGTACGCAGCGAGTTTGTTCTTGCGGCTGTGGGCAAGGTAAGAGAAAGAAGCAGCAAAAACAAGGATATCCCTACAGGTGATATTGAAATAGAAGTAACCGAGCTGCGTATTCTGGGCGAATCCGAAACCCCGCCTTTTGAGATAGTTGACGACAGTAAAACAGCTGAGCTTACAAGGCTGAAATACCGTTATCTTGACCTGAGAAGACCTCAGCTTCAGCACAATCTTCTTCTTCGTCACAAGGTTGCAAAGGTGACAAGAGATTATTTTGACGAAAATGGTTTTATAGAGATTGAAACACCTATGCTTATAAAGTCTACACCGGAAGGTGCAAGAGATTTCCTTGTTCCTTCAAGAATACACAAAGGTTCCTTCTATGCACTGCCCCAGTCACCGCAGATGTACAAGCAGCTTTGCATGGTGGCAGGTTTTGACAGATATATGCAGATAGCAAGATGCTTCCGTGATGAGGATCTTCGTGCCGACAGACAGCCCGAATTTACCCAGATCGACCTTGAGATGTCCTTTGTTGATATGGAAGATGTTCTTGAGATAGGGGAAGGCTATATAAAGAGAGTATTCAAGGAAGTACTTGATATTGATATCCCCACACCATTCCCGAGGTATACATATAACGAGGTAATGGAACGATTTGGTTCGGATAAGCCCGATACAAGATTCGGCATGGAAATATTTGACCTTACAGAAGATGTCAAAAACTGTGGCTTCGGCGTATTCAAAAGTGCAGTAGAGGGCGGCGGTTCTGTAAGAGGTATAACTGCTAAGGGCGCAGTAAAGACATATACAAGAAAAGAGATAGATAAGCTGACCGAGTTTGTCAGAGGCATAGGCGCGAAAGGTCTTGCGTGGATACGCATGAATGATGACGGCATAGCTTCAAGCTTTGCTAAATTCATGACAGAGGATGAGATGCAGGCTATACTCAGAACATCAGGCGCAGAAAAAGGCGATGTTGTGTTTATAGTTGCTGATACGGACGACAATACCGTGCTGCCTACCCTCGGCGCAGTTCGTACAGAGACCGCAAAGAAGCTCGATATCATCGGTGACAGTTTCAACTTCCTATGGGTAGTTAAATTCCCCTTCTTCGAATATGATAAGGAAAACGGGGAGTGGATAGCAATGCACCATCCCTTCACATCTCCGACTGATGATTGTCTTGATAAGCTTGACGGAAACAAGGGTGAGGTCTATGCCAAAGCCTATGATATGGTTCTTAACGGTATTGAGCTTTCAAGTGGTTCTATACGTATTACAAATCCTGAGCTTCAGAAAAAAATGTTTGAAATGCTCGGTCTGAGTGATGAAGAAGCTTATGCGAAATTCGGTTTCCTGATGGATGCATTCAAATACGGCGCACCGCCTCACGGAGGTATGGGTATAGGTCTTGACAGGCTTGTTATGCAGATGGTAAAAGCGCCTACACTTCGTGATGTAGTTGCCTTCCCGAAGGTACAGAATGCAAGTGAGCCTATGACAAATGCTCCCGCAGATGTTGATGCTGTTCAGCTTACTGACCTTGGTATTGCTGTTGTAAAAACAGAAGAGTAAAATAATGCCGCCCTGTTGATCATGGGCGGCATAAAAATTAGTAATATGAATAACAAAAAATCCGCTCTGTGTTCATCTCAGTAAACACAGAGCGGAAAAGCTTTATATTGTTTTACAACATATTATTCAGCAAGCCAAGCTTTCATGTCTTCAAGGTTATCGAAGATTCTGCAGTTTCTGCCGACAATATTCTTTGTACCAATTGTAAGAAGGTTACCGTCCTTATCCTCAAGGTTTACACGGATTGTATCATATGAACCTCTTACGTTCCAGATACCGTTGCTGTCCTCACGAAGTGCGAAAGTATTGATATCTTCTGTTTTGATTCCATCGTAGTAAACAACTTCCTGATAGGAAAGGTAGGGAACATAGGTTGCGCTTGTGATACCATCGCCGACTACAGCAATAGTTCTGTACCAGTTGCCGCCGCTCTGATACATATAAACGCCGCACTTTCTGATAACTGCGCCTTCATTTACATCTACTCTTACACCGTACTCGTCAATTATCTGATCACCATAGTAGCTTACAATAGGATCGATTGAGAAATACTGTGAGTGCATACCGTTTTCAACTTCATCAAACTTAACATTGATAACACGGTTTTCTTTTACGTCAATAATAGACTTTATAATAGGATCGCTGTCATCTTTTGTAAACTGTACAGAATAATCCTTAGGCTCGGTGAATCT
Organism: uncultured Ruminococcus sp.; assembly: GCA_902763365.1. Taxonomy (GTDB): domain Bacteria; phylum Bacillota; class Clostridia; order Oscillospirales; family Acutalibacteraceae; genus UBA1213. The sequence continues at coordinate 20,254 of CACWRT010000051.1, read as the reverse complement.
TACATCAACAGTATAACCGTTGTCTGTAGAAACAGTCTGAGCAACAACTGTACCGTCCTTGTCTACAACTGAAACAGTAACATCGGGAAGCAGATCGCCGTTTGCGTCATAAACATTACCTGAGATGTTGATAAATTCCTCATCAACCTCATAGGATACTTCACCGTAAACAGTAGATGTTTTATCATACTGAGTAAAGTCTATAGCCAATTCATCAACATTATTGTGTACTGTCTTAGTGAAAGTGGTTTTGGGTTCTTCGGGCTCTGCATCAGGTTCATCATCTGTTGCAAAAGCGTCAAAGCCTGCGAAAGCAGCAGCTGTACCTGCAACGCTGATACATACAGCTATTGAAAGTATCTCCTTACCCTTCTTAGTCTTGAAGCAAACAAATGCTACACCGGCTGAAAGGATAAGCGCAAATGCTATAGCAACAGCTGTTGAACCGTCGCCTGTCTGAACTGTGTCAACTGCAGTTGAAGTTGTACTTGTTGCTGTAGTTGTGGGAGCGGTTGATGTTTTTGTAGTAGTTGTGGTTGTAGTAGTAGTGGTGGATGATGTCTTACTGCTTTCTTCTGTTTTGCTGCTTTCCTCAGTTTTGCTGCTTTCTTCAGTCTTGCTGCTTTCTTCAGTCTTGCTGCTTTCCTGAGGATCACTGCTCTCTTCTTCTTTCAGGTACTGAACAGTTACCTGAACATCATTTCCTGCCTCGAGTTCACCAACGGTAACGGAATCGATGTAGTCGTCAACGTCCTTATTTGCCACATAACCATCGGGAGCTATTTGGTTTATATGGACATTGTTGAGAGTTTTGTCACTTATGTTTTTGACAGTGACGGTTGCATTTATCGGCTGGTCATCGGAATAGGATTCCTGATCTGTAGTGATCTCTGCGGTGATGTATTCATCTTCATAGCCGGCATAGGCAGCAGCCTGTACGGCAGAGATACTCATGATCATTGCAGAACCAAGAGCGATAGCTGCAAGCTTTTTGAGAATTTTCATAAATAATTCCTCCTGATTTTTATTAGATGACCTTTTGATCATCTGATATAGATTATACTTTATCTTTTTTGTAAAGTCAATAAATCCGGCTCAATATATGGCAATTTCTGAACAAAAATTATTATATTCACCAATGTGAACGTATTCTTTCTATTCAATTTACATGATTTTGTAGTGGGTAATAGCTCAGGGCTCAGAGCTAAGAGTTCAGGGCTCAGAGCATGGCATCTGGCATCTCATTTTTCATAGCTGACATTTGTTTTGTTTGTCATTGAGCCGCTTAAAAAGCCCGATACGCGGGCAGTGAAGCCTGAGCGGCGAGTTCAGAGCGGATGCGAAGCGGAGCGATACCCGCGTTTAGGGTCCAGCGTCACGCTGGCGGCTCGCCGGTTGACAATAACATATGATTTGTTTTATCATAATATGTAGTAAGGGAACAGCCGTTAAGACGGCTGTTCCGATATTGTGAATGATGATCGGCTGCGGACAGCATCAGACAGATTCGGAGGTCATACCATGAATATAAGAAGCTTCGGTATTATAGGAGGAGATTCACGGCAGCTGTATTGTGCTAAAAGTATAGCCGAAGATGGCTTTACAGTCAGAGTCTGCGGTTTTGATAACTGTGATACAAAAGGTGTACCGATAAACGATATTTCTTCAGTAATAAAACTTTCGGATGCCTTGATACTACCATTGCCAATGACCAGAAACGGTAAAGAGCTTTTTGCACCGTTTTCCTCAAAGCCTATAGAGCTTGCGCCGCTGCCGGAAATGATCGGCAGCACAAAACCTGTATTTATAGGGCTAAGCGGGCAGACGGACAATTCATTTTTCAGTACTCTCAGACATTATTTCTACGGCAGCAGAGAGGGATTTGCTACGGCTAACGCAGTTCCGACGGCAGAAGGTGCTGTTGCCTGTGCAATTAACAACTCGGATATCACCCTTTGCGGGTCGGAATGTCTTGTGATAGGCTTCGGTCGGATAGGGAAGGTCCTTTCATCTTACCTGCACGGTATGGGCGCATACGTTACAGTAAGCGCAAGAAAGGAAAAGGATCTTGAAATGATAAAAGCTTTCGGGATGAAGGGAGAAAAGATCTGCAATATTAAAAAACGGTTCAGCTTTATTTTCAATACTGTTCCGAGTCTTATGCTGGACAGAGAAAGACTTGCACTTTTAGCCCCTGAGGCACTGGTGATCGACCTTGCATCTCCTCCCGGAGGCGTAGACGATGAAGCTGCCGAAGTAATGAATATCCCCGTGATACACGCACTGTCACTGCCGGGAAAGGTTGCCCCTAAATCAGCCGGCATCATCATAAAGAATGCAGTTTATAACATCATCGGGGAGGAATCCTTATGAAAAAAATCTCAGTGGGATTCGCCATGTGCGGATCCTTCTGTACTATATCCAAGGCGCTGAAGCAGATGCAGAAGTTAAAAGACCTGGGCTATGACTTGATCCCTATCATGTCCGAACACGTGTATGAAACGGATACAAGATTTTCTTCAGCAGAAAAAGTGATATCCTCGGCAGAAAGTATCTGCGGCAAAAAGGTTATTGCCTCTATCTGTGACAGCGAACCTATCGGTCCGCAGGGAATGACAGATATTATGATAGTAGCTCCCTGTACGGGAAATACCGCCGCAAAGCTTGCCGCAGGTATAACCGATACAGCTGTTACAATGGCAGTAAAGTCACATCTCAGACAGCAAAAGCCTGTTCTTGTAGCAATAGCAACGAACGATGCTCTTGCAGGATCTGCGCAGAATATCGGCAGACTGCTGAATACACGCAATTACTATTTTGTACCTTTCTCTCAGGATGATCCTGTCAAGAAGCCTTCGTCCCTTGTGGCGGATTTTGAACTTATACCCCAGGCTGTTGAGGCAGCCCTGTCAGGCAGACAGCTTCAGCCGGTTTTAGCGTAAAAAATGCCGTATACGTTTATCGAAACGTATACGGCAGAATGTATCAATATGATTTACTGTGCAGTTTTTTGTTTTTCGAGAAGATATAATCCTCAAGCTTATATGCGATAATGCCGGTGATTATTCCGAATAAGGCTCCGAATATAACATCAGTCGGAAAATGTTCATATACATACAGTCTTGAGATCCCAACCAGCGCAGCAAAAATATACATCACAATACCTAACTTCTTATTGTACATAAAGCATACGGTTGCGGCACTGAACGCATAAAATGTATGCCCCGAAGGGAATGAAGCATCTGCTTCACCTTTCATTAACAGCTGAACAGTCGTATCAAGAACGTACGGCCTCATGCGGTTAACAATAGGTTTGAGTATAAGATTGCAGTTGATAAAGGACATGGCAGCAGCAAAAATAATTTTTATACCAAGCCGTTTGTGATTTTTTGAAATGATGGAAACAATAAATACAAGTATGATCGTGACACCATAGCGTCCGAGATTTGAAATAACGGGCATGATGCTGTCTAAAAAAGGAGTCCTGACTCTCATCTGAAAGAATTCAAGAATATAATATTCCAAATCCATATTATCCCTCCGAATACCACATTGATGATATTATATCATAACGTTGCGGCAAATTAAAGGGAAAATTCAATTTTAAGATAAATCAACAATACTTGCATAAAAAACTATTGATTTTTTGAAAAAGATGTAGTATAATATTTTTGTCGCCAAAGAGGCGGTCATTTTCAAGACAGATTCATACTTTTGGAGATACTCACGGGCAGGCGCTGTACGACGGGTCGCCGTGAACCATGTCAGGCGGGGAACCGAGCAGCATTAAGCGTGTATATCTGTGCGATACAGTTAGTCTGTTCGTGCGTATCTCCAAGCGTATGACGCCGTAAAGCGGTCTGTCTTGTTTTTTTATGTAACAGGAAGGTGAAAAAATGTACAGGGTTTTATACAGAAAATACCGACCTCGTTTTTTTGCCGATGTTATCGGTCAGCCGCAGGTTACGGAAACACTCAAAAATGAGCTGAAAAGCGGCAGACTTGCCCATGCTTATCTTTTTACAGGCTCGCGTGGAACGGGTAAGACTACCTGCTCCAAGATATTGTCAAAGGCAGTTAACTGCCTGGATCCCAAGGACGGAGATCCGTGCGGAGTCTGCGAAATATGCAGAGGGATAGACGACGGCAGCATAATGGACGTTGTTGAGATAGACGCGGCCAGCAATAACGGTGTTGATGATATACGTACACTGAGAGAAGAAGCGAATTTTACTCCCGCTAATGCAAAATTCCGTGTATATATTATCGACGAGGTGCATATGCTTTCAATAGGAGCGTTCAATGCGCTTCTTAAAACCCTTGAAGAGCCGCCTGAGCACGTTCTGTTTATATTGGCTACAACGGAAGTGCATAAGATACCGGCGACTATATTATCAAGATGCCAGAGATTTGATTTTCACCGTATACCGCCGAGAGCAATAGCTGACAGGCTGAGCTTTGTGTGCGAAAGTGAAAATGTGACTATAGACGATAACGCTGCGCTTCTGGTCGCAGGAATAGCTGACGGAGCTATGCGTGATGCATTGTCGCTGCTTGACCAGTGTATGGGCCGCAGCAACGGACATATAACCGAGGAAATAGTACGAGCTACAGCAGGACTTGCGGATAAAAGCCATCTTATCAGCATAACTGAAAATGTTATGAAAAAGGATAGCGCTGCTTTTATTGGTATAATTGACGATCTGTACAAAAACAGTATGGATATGGCAAGACTGTGCGATGAACTTATCGGTCATTTTCGTGAGCTTATGCTCATAAAAACTATGAAGCAGCCCAGAGATATAATCGTTTTGTCCGAGGATGAATATGCAAAGTCACACGATCAGGCAATGAAGATGTCCCTTGAGGATATCGTCCGTGATATCGGAATACTTCAAAGCGCCCAGGAAAAAATGCTGAGAGGTTCTAACCGAAGAATAGAAATGGAAATGACAGCTATAAAGCTGTGTTCCGAAGAAAAGGCAAGAACTGCCGTTGATCCTGCTATTCAAAGCAGGGTGGAGAAGCTTGAAAAAGCAATGGCAGCACTCAGAAACGGCGCAGCAGCCCCGAGAGAAAAGGTGCAGACACGTACTGTTTTGCCGCCGCCTCAGAGACCAAGCAGCGAACAGATGGAAGCGCTGAGAAAGAATGCTGTTCCCATGTCAAGATGGGCAGAGGTGATAGAGGAAATATCCGCATATTCACCTACTATTGCAGCAGGATTTGCAGGAAGCAAGGCATATATTTCTGGCAACTACATTTTAGTGGATTCCGATAAGGACATTTGTTTTGAACAGCTGCGCAATGCTGAATTGAGAGGAAAAATGAAGGATACTATAAAAATGCTGACGGGTCAGGTATATAAGCTCGGAAGGTATTCCTATCCTGATGAGCAGAAAGCAGACGATCCGCTTGCAGCCTTCAAACAAAATCTCATAGATTCAGGCGAAACTGTACAGGAAATATAATACAGACTCCAAGGAGTCGGAAAACTAATTAACGGAGGTTATTTTAAAATGAAAGCAAGATTACCAAAAGGATACAGTAATGGCGGAGGAAATACAAACATCCAGCAGCTGGCACGTCAGGCTCAGAAGATGCAGGAAGAGATGGACGCAGCAAGCAAGGAACTGGATGAAAAGGAATATAGTGCAACAGCAGGCGGCGGAGCAGTAAAAGCAGTTGTTAAGGGCAGCCTTGAGATAAAATCCCTTGAGATAAGCAAGGAAGTTGTTGATCCCGAGGACACAGATATGCTCGGCGACCTTATAATAGCAGCTGTAAATGAAGCTATCCGCAACGCAAGAGAAGAAAAAGCAGAAACAATGGATAAGATATCAGGCGGTCTTAACGTTCCTGGTCTGTTCTGATAATGGGCAGAAATTTACAGCTTCCTGCTCTGGAAACACTGATAGATCTTGTACACAGCCTTCCCGGTGTAGGCAGGAGAACTGCCGAAAGGATCGCTTATCATATTGTTGAGATGGACGACTCAGAGATCGACAGAATGATCGGTATTATCACTGACGCTAAGAAAACAATACATAAGTGTAAGATCTGCGGTAATTTCACAGATAAGGAAATATGCGGTGTATGTTCTGACGAAACAAGGGATAAGTCCATTATGTGCGTTGTAGAGAAATCCAAGGATGTGATATCTTTCGAGATGAGCGGAGAACTGCATTGTTCTTATCATGTTCTTCATGCTCTTCTGAGACCGTCCGATTTTGAGGATGATTCAACAATGCGTATTGACCAGCTGATCGGCAGGATCAGAGCGGATAATGTAAAGGAAGTTATCCTGGCTACTGACTTTTCAGTGTATGGAGAAGCTACTGCATCTTATATCTCTAAACGTATCAAGCCCTTAGGCGTAAAGGTAACAAGACTCGGAACGGGAATATCGGTGGGAACAAAGATCCAGGTGGCCGATACAATGACACTTGCAAAATCTTTGCAATCCAGATCCGAGATATGATCATGGTGATTATTATGGCAAAGAAACAGGCAGATAGTACAATAGCTCAGAACAAAAAAGCTTATCATGATTATTTCGTGACAGAAACCTACGAAGCAGGCATAGAGCTTTGTGGAACAGAGGTAAAGTCCCTGCGTGAAGGCAGAGTTAATCTGAAGGATGCCTGGTGTTCGGTAGATGACGGCGAGCTGTGGGTCAAGGGTATGCACATAAGTCCCTATGAGCAGGGAAACATTTTCAATCGTGACCCCATGCGTGTAAGACGTCTTCTTATGCACAAGCAGGAAATACTGAGGCTTTACGGTACGGTGAAGCAGGAAGGTTTTTCCCTGATACCTCTGGCACTTTACTTCAAAGGCTCAAAGGTCAAGCTGAAGCTTGGACTGTGCAAGGGTAAGAAGCTCTATGATAAAAGAAGCGATATGGCTGCAAAGCAGGCAAAGCGTGATATTGAAAGAGCAGTCAAGACCCGAAACAGATAAACCTGTATAAAAATATTCTTCCCCTGTGGGTATAATACGCAGGGGAAAGGATATATTAATATATGGGGGTGCAATGGTTTCGACGGGGGGCAAGAAGGATGGCAAGCGAGCAGCGGCATTACGGAACCGCTATAAAATCCGTAAATTCTTAAATAATAAACGACAACAATAAACCTGTTGCCCTTGCCGCTTAATTTGGCAAGCGTTTGTATATAGAGTACCACGGCTTTATACAGGCGTCGACTTAGTGGTGAACGTGAACAGAGAAGAGTCTTGATCTCTGTCATGAACTAAAGACTACCGAAACGTCAGACCTGTCTGTGGGTGTGACGCGGGGGGAATCACTGTACACAGACTGCGCTCGGAGAAAACTGTTTGGATCGCCTTTCGGACAGGAGTTCGATTCTCCTCACCTCCACCAAAGGGGTATTAAACAAACTCTATTTTATCAAAGGTGGCTTTGTTATTACAGTTTATCTTTAATACCAAAAGAAACAGCGGTTATTCTTTATTGGATAGCCGCTGTTTTTCTGCATATAGATCAATACAGCGGCTTTTACAAATAGTGTAAAAATACCGCCGTACGTGCGTTTTTTTCGCTTTGTTTTTTTGGGGTATAACTATATTCCTAAAAGATAATCTCTCAAAAAATACCGCCTGTACACCCCTGTTTTTGACTATTATTCAACGGTTGTACAACAGTCAAGTAAACTGTAAGCTTTATTTGTCAGATATTCAATTCAAGGCTTCTTGCAAGTGCTGCTAAAAAGTCATCGTCAAAATCAATTTCAAATTCTTTTGACGAACAAACAAAATGCAGCGTGTTCCGTGCCTGTTGTTCAATCCGTTCAGCATATTCAAGATTTTTATAATCATCGCCGTAAACATAACGCAAATATCGAATTTTATCCTTTTCGATCAATTCATCGTAATATTGCCCGAATAAATCAACAGGCGGCTTTTGTGCTTGTATTCTTTCAAGTCGTTTCAGGCGGCTTTGAATACTACTCATTTTGTTCAACTCCCTGTATTTTTTCAAGGCTTTCAATCCTATCAAGAATATCAATCGTTTCAGTCAGCTTTTGACATTGATTAAATATCAGACCGCAAGCATTCAGGCGTACTTGTGGGCTGTTTTCCTTGTTTTGCATAATCTCTATTGTTGTTTCCGTTGCCGCTGTCAGACGGGCTTGTAAACCATTTGTGACAGATTCTAAAATGCTTCTTTTGGCTTGGCGATATTCTTGTTTGAAGCTCATTTGCTTCATCCGCTCGTATATTTGTCGCTGCGATAAACCGCATTTTTCAGCGGCTTTTTGTACTGTCGGCTCGTTCAGTAGTGCAGATATTACGACTTCATTTTCAATCAAGGTTGCACCCTCTTTCTTCTGCGATTTTGTGCGGTCTTATGAGTTTGCTATATTCATATATTGCTGTGGTTAAAAGATATTCTCTTGATTCATCGAAAAGATCACCGCCGTTTACATAACGGACAAAATCAGCTGCTAATTGTAAACAGCGGAATTTACAAAGTATCTCATTATGGCTGTTTACAACTGCATATAAAAGCGTTTGTTTATTTATGCGTTCTGGCGGTGTGAGTAAAATTATCTCGTACATATCAATAACTTCCTTTCAGTTGCTTTCTTTTTTGTTTTTTGCCGCTGTACGTGCGGTTTTTTCGTTGTAACTCTCAGCATTAGTATTACAATCTGATTTGGGGCGTTTCCCCATTCGATAAGGGTAAAGCGGGCAGTTTTCAATAACACAAAGCCGTACTTCTAACGGCTGATTGCAAGTGCAGTCTAAACATTTTTTGCGAATTGCTCGCATTGGTGTTAAATTCTTCATTTAAAAAAATTCCTTTCATTTTCGTTTTTTTAAATCCATTTCGGATTTTTAACAGTGTTGCTTTTTCGAGGTTTCCCCCCGTACCCCCTTTCCTAAGCATCGACTGTTCTATTTTAACCTAAAGTAAACTTGTCTAAGCTTGTCTAATCTCGGTTCACCGTTGGTTGCCAAACGGTTGACACTTTTTTATATCTCCGAAAACTCCGAATTGTCTCTCTGCCGATACTCTGATAATGGTGTAAAATAACTGTTTATGCTTTGTATTTCATCATCCGTGTAATAAATCTTGGTGTCATTTTCAACATTTATCAGTGCTCTTTCAAGGCAGTTTGAAGGATGAAATCTGTCTTTTCTGATCTGATTATTCAACAACCAGTGACGGACAACAACTACTTTGTTGATTGGAATAATAAATTTAGCATCAATCAGACTTTCAAGACAGTCGGTTTCTATGTCATGAATTTTCATCAGCATTTTTACATTTCGGCAAAATCCCTCATCATCAGCACTTACTCCGATTATGAAATATAGCAGCTTTGAGCCTGTCGGTAAATCTGAAAATTCGTCACTTTCAACTATGCTGCGTGCAAACATTCTGCGTTCAGCCGTAATATTCCCCCCTTTTTGATTTATAGTATATCGCCGCTGTCAAACAATTTCAGATATCGTTTCATTGGCGACAGAGTTATACATTGACTTCTAATTCTGGCGTTTTCTCGCTTTATAAATGCCTTGACTTCATCAATGCAAGCTGGGAAAAAATATCCGTTTTCTGATGACAAAATATAAATTCCGCTTCGGCGACTTTTTTCAATGATTTTTCTAAGCTCTCTTTCAGTCAATCCGAAACTTTGTTTTATCTGCTTTGAAGTAACAGCGGCTTTTTCTCCCGTTCCTATTACTGCCAAAACTTGGGCGGTTACACTGTTTTCATGGAAAAGAAAATCAGCTTTATCTTCATGAGTTTTCATTTTTTTGGGTTCCTTTCTGCTGAATTTCCCATTGTTCAAATTCTTTTTTGTGAGAACTAATATACTCTTTCATTCCGGAAAAAATTTGAATAGCAAAAAATTCAGCTTGTTTTTTGTTGATCTGAACATCGTTGATGTTGGTAATTACTGTCATATTCATGTTATCTATTTGTAAGTTCTTTGACGATATCGATAATTTCTTGCTTTTTCGCCTCGTCAAGTTCATTTCTTAACCAGCGGCAAAAAGTATATTCTGAGATATGCAGCTTTTCAGCAACTTCATAATTGAAAAGTCGGTTCTTTCTGATCAGCTCCCTGATTTCAACATTGCTCATACACATTTACCTTTCTTTATAAAAATTTTTAAGGTAGTCGACTTCCTATTGACGATATTATACAACATTACAACAACTATTGACATTGTCGTAATGTTAAGTTATAATGAAATTGAAAGGAAACATTTTTTTGAAAAGAGGTGGTAATGTTGCAGCTGGTTATTGATGATGAAAACGTAAAGGTCATAAAAGACGATTTAGGCGGCTACAAACTCGGAACGGTTAAAAATGCGTTTGGAAATATTTTGGCTGTTCTTGAACAACAGTTTCCTTTCGCTGTAAATTCAACACCTAAGGCCTATTCAAAATATTTTATTTCAAGGTTTAAAAATTCATTAGAAACTAATACAGCTGAAAAAGAAATTCTTTTGTATGGGTTGAAATGTTCAGCTTATTATTTATTCGATATTAATTTGTTTTTGAGTGACTCGGACAGGTGGTGTTATATTTCAAAAAGAGGTATAAAGCAAAAAGGTGAATACAAGATCAACCTAACTATGCAAGATGTTGAAATTTGGCGTGTTCATCATAATATCACAAAAGCGGTTATTCCTGTTGACTGGAATAATGTTGACTATGCAAAGGGGCTGAGAATTGATAACATTACATCCTTTTATGAACTGTTTTATGGTCTGCTATATTATTATGCTTTTAACGGTTTGAAATTGGTAAAATGCGAACACTGCGGACGGTGGTTTGCAACGGACAACCTAAAGAATAAGTACTGTCATAGAAAGTCAGTCGTTAAAGGATATGAACATTTAATGTGTGAACAGGCAGTAAGAAATTTATATCAGCAAACAACCCGAAAAAGAAAGATTATATACAATTCTATAATAAATCAGGTAAGCAATACTAAATTTTATGTTGAAGATGATGTTATTGAAAAAGAAAAGACTGATTTTAGTAAAAAATGTGATGAATATAAAATCAAACTTGACAAAACAGCTTCTGCGGAAGTATTTGCAGAGTATTTGATATTCTTGAATAATTACAAACAGGAAATGAAAAGGATGTGAGAAATTATGAAAGCTGTTATTTATGCTCGTTATTCAAGTCATAATCAACGTGAAGAAAGCATTGAGGGGCAATTAAAAGTATGTCATGAATTTGCAGAAAAAAACGGCTACACAATAGTATCTGAATACATAGACAGAGCGCTATCCGGAACAAATGACAGTCGTCCAGACTTTCAAAGAATGATCTCAGACAGCAATAAAAAATTTTTTGATTATGTGATTGTTTATCAACTTGATAGATTTGCTCGGAATAGGTACGACAGTGCAGTTTACAAGTCAAAACTGAAAAAGAACGGTGTGAGAGTGCTGTCAGCTCGTGAAAATATTACTGATGACGCATCCGGAATATTGGTTGAGGGTTTGCTTGAAAGTATGGCTGAATATTATAGTGCTGAACTTTCGCAAAAAATAAAGCGTGGTCTGAATATAAACGCTGAAAAGTGCGTTGCTAATGGTGGAAATATTTCGCTCGGATTTAAAGTTAATTCAGAACGAAAATATGAAATAGATGATGGAACTGCTCCTATTGTGAGAAAGATATTTGAGATGTATGCGGCTGAAAAAACAGTTACTGAAATTTGCAAAACATTGAACGATCAAGGGTTTAAAACATCAAGAGGAAATTTATTCAATAAAAACAGTTTGCGGAGAATGCTGCGTAATAAGCGTTATATTGGTGTGTATACTTTTGGTGATAAAGAAATACCAAATGGAATACCACGAATTTTATCTGATGATCTGTTTTATAAAGTTCAGGAAATTTTGAATAAAAATAAAAAAGCTCCTGCCCATAAAAAGGCAAAAGCCGAATACATATTAACCACTAAATTATTCTGTGGAAAGTGTCATGAAATGATGACAGGGGTTTCCGGAACCGGAAAATGCAGTACAACATATTTTTATTATAAATGCAATGGGGCAAAAAAGAAGTCTTGTCACAAGAAAGCTGTACCTAAAGAATACATAGAAAATATTGTAATAGATGAATGTCGTAAACTATTAACTAAAGAAAATATTGATATTATTGCTAAGGAAGTTGTTGCATTGTGTGAACGTGATAAGGATAATACTACAATAAAACGAATAGAAAAGGCAATGCAAGATAACAAAAAGAAACAGCGAAATTTATTAACCGCTGTTTCTGAATGTGATATAGACAGTGTTAGAAAAAGCTTGTTTCAAGAAATATCAAGATTAACGGTTGAATATGATGATTTACAAAAGCAATTAGATATAGAAACAAGTCAAAATGTGTCTATTACTGAACAAGAAATAAAATTCTTTCTATATCAATTACAAAAAGGCAATGTTGATGATATGATGTACAGAAAAACGCTGGTAAATACATTCGTAAACAGAATTTATCTTTATGATGATAGATTGAAAATAATTTTCAATACAGGCGACTCAGAAATAAGCATTGATGACGAATTACTTTCAGATATTGAAAATAATTCAGAGTTTGTTTTTGACTGCAAACACTCCAGAAACGCCCCTCGTCTTACGCCGAGGGGCTCAATGAATAATGAATAGTGAATAAAAGAATTGTTTCAAAAATGAATGATAATCCGTTATTAGATAAGTCATTAAAGTTTGCTACAAGAATAGTTAAGCTCTATCAATATCTTGTAAAAGAGAAAAAAGAGTCAATTATTTCAAAGCAAATAATCCGAAGCGGAACATCTATTGGTGCAAATGCAAATGAAGCAGTTTATGGTGTAAGCCAAGCTGATTTTATTGCTAAGTTGCAGATCTCTTTGAAAGAAACCGCAGAAACAGAGTATTGGCTCAGACTGCTTGTGATGTCAGTATACATTGATGAAGCACAGGGTAACTCAATGTTAAACGATTGTCTTGAAATAAAAAGAATACTTATTGCTTCATTGAAAACAGCAAAAGATAAGAAATAGTAATTAAACGAGGTTAGTTTATACATTGTCAAAATGATTTATTTAGTATCTTTAAATCCGCTTCCTGAGCGGGTTTTTATTTTATACAATGAAACCCTCAGAAGAATATTAAAAATAACGGGGCTGTCGCACGAGCGTAAAAAAACACAGTGCGGCAACATACCGGTAATCACAACTCGTACTGCCATTAAAAAATAATTACTTCTTTACAGCAAAGCGGAACATATCTGCTCCGAGAATTTTTACTCCGATTGCATCCGCTGCCTATTCCAGCTGCCTGAGCTCTGCAGCTGGAAGCTCCTCATTGTGCATCCGCAAATCGGTACAAGTTCTTTTGAGGATACATACTCTTTTTTATCATGGGTGCAAAAAGTGTCCGGTAATAGCCTTTATATTTCATTTCCGTCTCCTTAATGCTTTTGGTTAAACTTATCTAACCTAATTATAATACGCTGACGACAAAATTTCAATAAGTATCGTTGAAACTTCGGGATAATTGTGCTAAAATAGTTAGAGTGGTCTAACCGGATGAATGTTTTTTGTTAAATTCAGCGTTTGAAATTAAATATACGGCGGCACGGGTATGTTGTCAAGCCGGGGAGCGTGGAAAATTCAAATTTTTGTAGCAGATTGCGACAAATTTTTTTTGTTTGCTTTTAACGAAGTTTTTTGACGTAATTCTATTGATGATTGTATGTTATGTATAAATTTCCTGAAATTTTCGGCGGCAAACGAAATTCTTATTTCTTTTGCGGAATAAACTTGTAGCAAAACTGCGACAAACTCATTGATGACAAGCAGAAAAAAATATGTTATACTGCCGTTGGTTTGATAAATCAAACTTGAAATTAAGCCCGTCGTACGGGCTTTGCTTTAATCCGTCTGGTTATAGAACTCAAACAGAAGGAGGTGTTTACAATGCCGGGAATAGAGGATGATTTACTCAGGCTTCGAGTGATGCTGTGTTTTCTGGAATCAGCACCGGGCGACTGTACGGTGACGGGAATATCCCAAACGCTGAAAGAGGAAAAATACAAAATCAGCCGTGTGCTGATTGCTCTGGAAAAAGAAGGCTTGGTTGACCGTTTTGACACCCGGAATTCTCACCTGACGGAAAAGGGGCAGGAAGCAGCCAAAAGGCTGCGAACGGGGTACAGATCAGCCTCAACCACCTGCTCTATGAGGGCGTGGACAGCGACAGTGCGGGACACGATTCCTATATATGGTCGCTCTACTGCACGGATGACACGATGGATGTCATCCGTGAAAGTGAGGAACGCTACCGTGTCAAATACGCCATGCGGGATCAGAAAAAATTCAGCGGTGCGGAGCTATGCCACAAGCTTAAAAACGGGCGGTACAGTTTCCCGTTTCTGATCTATCGTGAACAGATGAAGGACGGCAGGCTGCTTTCTATGGCGAATGAAGGCTTTGAACATCCCTGTGTGCTGAATGTTGAGGACGGTGTCGGGGAGCTGCAGCTTCATGCTATCCCGATGGGTGCAAAATCGAGAATGACCGGAGATTTTATGAAAGGCAAGGTCACGAACCTGCAATATTTTGAGTCAGGTCGTTTTGTCAGTGCCGAGAGCAACGGACACGTTTATTCCATTCTGGCAGCCGCTCTGAGCTTTGTCAACATAGGCAAAGGCATAGGGCAGGTGCTTCACGGCACAGTCGGCTTACAGATGGACTGTTCGGTTGGTATCATACATATGCCCACATCAAAGGCTATGTTTACGATACTGATTTAGTCAGCAAAAAGCCCCGCCGTGGGCAAGGCTTTCGTATCAGATTTGTGCGTTGTAGTCGCTGCGACCGTCAACGATTCTCTGAATTTTCACGGTATTGCCTTCAACGGAGAAGAAAACGAGATAGTAATTTATCACAAGATAGTGGTAACCTAATTTGGCATACTTCTCGTTTTTAGCCGGCGGGCAGCGGAGCGGAAACATGCGTAGGCTTTTGATACAATAGCTGATTCTGTCCATGTGATTTTCGGCTATTCGGGCGGATAAGGTGTTAAGATAATCGACTATATAGTCAATATCCGAGAGTGCGGCAGGCAGGACCTCTATTTTATACTGCTTCTGCTCGTCCATGTACTCGCCTCCTCATGTCAGCCTCAACTTCTTCCCAAGGTACACCCTCAGCGTCCTTATTGATACGCTCGGCTTCGTCGAGCAGCTCACCGATGCGATCCCAATCGAGTTTGTCGGGGTCGATGGCGGGAGCGGGGGCGGTGATCTCAAAGGGAATCTTGCGGTCACGGAGAGCACGTTTTGCGTAAATAGTGAAGAAGGTCGTAAGGCTCATACCCATATCGCTGCACATCTGGTCGAGGTCACGTTTCAGATCGTCGTCAAGACGCAGGCTAATTGTTGTCATGAAAAATCATCTCCTTTCTGCTTCTATTATATGTCAAAATGAAGCAAATATCAATACAAATGATAGAATTTGACAATAATTGTATGTATCAATATCGGTGACTGCATGGGTCAGATTTTGTACGGCACGGTTTGTGTGCAGATGGACTGCACCGTTGGTGTTCAGCACATGCCCACCTCAAGGGCTATGTTCACGCTACTGATTTAGGCAGCAAAGATTTGTACTTTGGATTTTTCTCACGGCTGAAATCGACATAGCGGTATTCATTTACAGGAACGGGAAACATATTGTTGAGATTGATCACGGCATAATCCTTGATCTTGATAAAGTCCAATCCCTCGTTCATTTTGCGGTGCTTTTCCTTAAAAGAGGAAAGTGGGGCAAAGTAATCCATGCCGTTGATTTGCAGAACGATGCCGATGTATTTGCGTGAGTTCTGTTGACCGGCTTGTCGGTTACGGAACAGGTGTGACGCAAGAGGTGCGAGGTAATTCACATACTTTTCGCTTATTTCGTAAATCTTGAGTGAGTCCATGTGACTCTCTCCTTATCAAGCAAAAAGGAGCAGGAAAACCTGCCCCCCATTGCACTTGTAACTTTCTTGTTAAGGGTCAAGAGAAACCCGCAAATAAGTGTCTCATTTCAGGGCTGAGATACACCCCTCATCCATATTATATGCGAAACGGCGATAAAAATCAAGCACTTTACAAATTTTTCTCTGATCTGATCAAAAAATAAACAATAAATACAACTAATTTTCCAACTGAACGCCCGACAACACAACTTAATATCAGTAATACAAACGGCACTTATTTTGTTCCTGTTTATGTATATGCGAGGGCTACTGACTATGCTTCAATGGCAAATGAAGCTATTGAACATACAGCAAAAATAACCGTTCAAGATGGCAAAAAATATGTAACTATCAATTTCCACCCTATAAAAAGAGATGGATTGATAGGACATCTTCAAAAGTTTTATTATTACGATTTAACTTCTGATGAATATTACAGCAACATGGGGTCGGTCAATGCGGAAAGCCGATATGAAGTTACGGGAGAAAATCGTATAGTTTCGTTTGATGATTTGGGTGATGATGATGAATTGACCTTTTCGGAATATATTTCAGAAGTTAAGTTTGAATTG
Source organism: uncultured Ruminococcus sp. (assembly GCA_902763365.1). Taxonomy (GTDB): domain Bacteria; phylum Bacillota; class Clostridia; order Oscillospirales; family Acutalibacteraceae; genus UBA1213. Next base: position 3,671 of record CACWRT010000051.1, on the reverse strand, counting down.
CCTTCAAATGAATCTGACGTTATTTGCAGAGTGAAGGTCGATGCAATGGGCGACATGGAACAGGATGCGGTTATTGTTTTTGATTACTCACAGATAAAGAAATCAACTGTTAAATGCCTTGAAGATACAATTATTGTCGCAAAAAGCATTTCTAACGATGACGGAAATGATTATTATTTATTCGGTCTTATTCCGGGTGATTCTGGTGCTACAAAATTAACATTCGGTGGAACTAACAAAAGCATAGAATACTTTGACAAAACGATTTCTATTGTTGGAGAGGGCTGCACACATCAGGCATCATTCTCTAATCTTTATAAAGCCGATGATATTATTGTTGATGTTAAGGGTTATTCACAAAATGAGGAAACATCATCTTCCGTAAGGCTATTGGAGAGTAGTGAAAGGGTAGCAATTGATATAGATTGGAGTTCAGCTGAAAAAATAGCAAATCTTCCAACTGATAAAACAGCTCTTGATTCTTTGGTAAGATATACAGAGAACAGATTGAACGGAGATATGTCAGACTACACAAACAAATCTGTTGAAAATCTGAAAACAGCACTTGAAAATGCGAATGCTGTAAATGAAAACGAAAACGCTACACAGGAAGAAGTAGATGCCGCACTGGCAAACTTGCAGGACGCTACAAAGGCACTGGAAAAGAAACCGGCTGTTGATACTTCTGCCCTTGAAGTAAAGATCAGCGAAGCAGAAGCCATCAGCAACGCTGACGGAAAATATACAGATGAAAGCTATGCTGCCCTGACTGCTGCCGTAGAAAGTGCAAAGGCTGTATTGGCTGACGAAAGCAAGACACAGGAAAGCGTTGACAATGCGGTAACTGCCGTACAGACTGCTGCTGCCGGCAGTACAGCATCCGTACAGGGCATTTACACCGTAAATATTCAGCTTAAACAGTTCGGCAGCGACAGCCTTTTTATGGGCAATGCTTCTATGAAGTCCCCTGCATCAATCGTGATCGATGAGAACAATAATGCACGTATCGAAATAGATATGCAGTCCCTTACATACCTCGGAAGAGAAGGATATCTTGGCAGCCTGAAAAAAGTAACAGATATGCTTGAAAAAAACAAGTACAACTATCCCATAAAAATCGAAACCGAGGATGCACAGGTACTGGAAGAATTTGTGGATGTGTATGACGTGTTCAATGACCCGACAAGCTCAGTTGCTGACCCGAATGTTGCCGGAAAGGCGTAAAGGCTCATGCGGATGCAGGAGTATTCCCCGAAGGTGTTCAGATGGCGGTTACACCCGTCACCTCCGGCGATATGTTCGACAAGGCAAAGACTGCTCTTGACGGAACAAGCGGCAAATTCACGGTTTACGAAATACACTTTGTTGACGCTGAGGGCAGTGTCGTTCAGCCCAACGGTGTTGTTACCGTAAGCTACCCGATCCCCTCCGATTACGACAGCACAGCACTTGCACTCTATCGTATCAATGAGGACGGCACAAAAACGCTTGTCAAGGGCGAAGCTGCTGACGGCTTCTACACAGTAATGCAGCGCAGCTTCTCAACCTATGTGCTTGCAAACATTTCCGAAAGCGCAGCCCCCGGCAGCAAGGGGGATAACAGCGGAAACTCTGCCCCTGAAAGCAAAAGTATTACAAATACCGCTGTACAAACCGGAAGCAGCACCTCAGCCAACACAACTGCCTCAGCGCCCAAAACCGGCGACAGCACAGGTTCTGTTCTTGCAGCAGTTCTGATGATGCTTAGTGCAGCAGGTGCGGTTGTGTTTACAGGAAAACACAAAAAAGAAACAGGAGTGAAATAAAAATGAAGCATATTGCATCGAAAATGATTCGGGCATTATGCGGCATAACGGCGATGCTCGTCCTTGCGACGGGCATTGCTTTTATACCGGCAAATGCACTTGATAACGGCATCTACCTTGCCGCAGCAACACCCCACTATCAGCACCCCGTAACGGGAATGATCGAGGATTCCGGCGGAGAAAAGTCAAAGGTTCTCGGACAGTCCATGACAGAAAGTGCACTGCACAACGAAGCACTTGTAGAGGTTGATCCTGCCGGCAATACATATATCACCGTAAGGCTTAATCTGATGGATAATATCGAGCATCCTGCCTTTTCGGTAGATACCGCACGAAACGGCAGCTTTACGGATGTAAGCTCCTCTGTTATGCAGGAGGATCTCACAGCGAATACCACCGATTTCCGTATGCAGGTAAGGGATGAAAATGTTATCCTTCGCTGTGCTATGTATGTTGTACCTATGGGACGGGATGTTGTCTTTTATATCACCGTTTCCGATTTTAATGCGGGTAATGGCAGCTTTATTCCCTCTGTAGAAATTGCTTCTCCGGTCACACAGCCTTCCGCTGCGGAAATATCACAAACACCCGAACAGCCGTCTTCTGAGCCTTCACAGGCTGCTGAACCGCCCCGGACTTCCGCAGCACCTGCTCCGGCAGCCGTATCCGGAGTACAGTCATCTGCACCGGAAAGCTCCGTTTCTTCACGAAGTTCAGAAGCATCGAAGCCCGGAAAAACCTCCGAGCCTTCCAAAAATCCGGAGGTATCCAAAAAGTCCGAACCGACAGAAAGCTCTGCGGTTTCAAAAGCAGGGGAAACCACCTCAGCCGTAAGTGAGCCTTCCGAGCAGTCCTCTCGGGCAGAAAGCAGCAAAATCTTGCAGTCCTCGGACAGTACCGAAACGGCAGGACTTACAGAATTTGACGCACAGGGCAGCGAAGTGAAAGAAACAAGCGATAACACAAATGCTGCAATATGGGTAATTATCGGCATTGCAGTAGTCGCCGCAGTAGGAATTATTGTATTTATTATTCTCAGAAAAGGCAAGGGGGCAAAGTAATGAAAAAGCGAGCAATACTTTCCGTTATTATGGTGCTTGCACTTCTTTTCTCTTTGGTCGGATGTGTTGACCAGCACCCCGAAAACAAAACAAGCAGTCAATCCGGCGAAGCGCAGAGCCTTCGTCTTGTAGCGACTTCTTCGGCGGTCGCACAGATATGCAGCCGTCTGCATCTTGACCTTGTCGGCGTATGTCAGACAAGCAGCACCTTGCCGGAGGAATATCAAAATCTGCCGCAGGCAGAAGTGCCGACCGAGCCGGGAGGCGAGACTCAGAGCCTTTGGTCGCCGTCCGCAGACGGCGAAATCCCTTTTCGGAGGTGTCTTGTTTTGGTTAGTACAAGAAAAAAGATACTGTCGTTTATCATTACTGCCGTGGGGCTGCTGCTGCTGTTCCTGTTTGCAGTAAATACCGGCAGCCTGAAGGTCACTCCGATGCAGCTTTTACGGGGGCTGTTTGTCGAGTATGATCCGAATACGGAACTTATGCCCGTCTGTGGAAAACTCAGTCGGCACTTGAAAGCTACGGAAAGGAGGCGGTGTGACATGAAAAAGCAAAGCAAGATCGGAACACTTCTTCGGATGGTCAAGCTTGTAAAACCTCTGACGGGCTTTATGATTCTTGCAGTCACAATGGGAACTCTGGGCTTTTTATGCGCACAGTTTATACCGATTCTCGGCGGCTTTGCGGTGCTGCATGGTCTGAAATCTGACATTCCGCTGCCGATAACGGCAGTGTGGGTACTGCTGATCGTTTTTGCCCTCGTCCGTGCCGTTCTGCGATATACCGAGCAGCGCACAAATCA
>CACWRT010000050.1 GCA_902763365.1 uncultured Ruminococcus sp. | reverse complement strand
GTCGGGGCATTCGCCGAGAAAAAGAATGCGGACGCTTATCTTGAAGCAGTCAAAAAGGCAGGCTTTTCAGATGCGTTTATTGTGGAAGGGAAGAAGTAATCTTTTTGAATGAAAATGGCGGCAGTTTGGTGTCAATAATTTCAATAACCAGTATAAACAATATAAAAATACACAATATATAGTGTTGAGAAATACTGAAAATACTATATATAATGGTTATAAAACTTTTATGAGAGAGTGGGAATAAACGAAAAATAACAAAAAGTGTCCGCAAACCCGCATGAAAAGCCGGTTTGCGGATTTTTTGAAATTTGCCTGGTTCTATTCTGGTTCTAAAAACTCCGTGGTTCTATAAAAATCAGTAATTTCAGGGTAAAAATGAACTTGGATAAGGCTGAATACTGTATTTTTATTTGAATTTAATAAGCTGAGTAATATTATATAAAATTGTTATTTTTTGCATTATGATTCGTTGCGAAATCCTGTCAGATGGTTTATAATCTAAGTATAGAAACTCTCAGGGGGTGCAGAGGATGGGTGTTTTTGTTAATCCCGGGAATGACAGATTCAGACAGGCACTGAATTCAAAAATATATGTTGATAAGTCAGAACTTATCTCAATCACAAATGAAAGAATTAACAGCGAGCAGAAGTATATCTGTGTCAGCCGTCCGAGAAGATTCGGTAAGTCACTCAATTTGGGTATGCTTGCAGCCTACTACGGCAAGGGACAATACAGCCATGAGCTTTTTGATGATCTTGAAATATCAAAAGTTAAAGGATATGAGGAACATCTGAACAAATATAATGTCATTTATCTGAATATGCAGCAATTCCTCAGCGGCAGCAAAAATGTTGAAGAAATGCTGTCAAGCATTAATAAGGGTTTGATGTATGATCTTGAAGATGATTTTGAAGATATAAATCTTCGTCCTGAAATGGGACTGACTTACAATCTTAATAGGGTCTTTGCAAAGAAAAAAGAACCATTTGTTTTTCTTATAGATGAGTGGGACTGTGTTATGCGTGAGAATATGGATAACAAGGATGCACAAAAGAAGTATCTTGACTTTATCCGCAATTTGCTGAAAGATCAGACCTATGTTGCACTTGCATACATGACCGGTATACTTCCAATCAAAAAATACGGCTCACATTCTGCTTTGAATATGTTTGACGAATACTCTATGCTGTCATCAAAAAGTGTGGAGCGTTTTACAGGATTTACGGCTCAGGAAGTCAAGGCACTATGTCAGCAGTATGATATTGATTATGAAGACATGAAGTCATGGTATGACGGTTATAATCTTAACGGTACAGAATTGTATTGTCCACGTTCTGTCATAATGGCTGTTACAGAAAGAGATTTTTCTAATTACTGGACGCAGACAGAAACCTATGAAGCTCTTGCAAAATACATCACCATGAATTTTGACGGCTTACATGAAACTATCGAAAAGCTCCTTGCCGGACAGGAACAGCCTGTAGATACAAGGACTTTTTCAAATGATATGGTTACATTTGCAAACAAGGATGATATTCTGACGCTGCTTATCCATCTTGGGTATTTAGGTTACAGGTCGGATAAGAAAACAGCATATATTCCGAATAAGGAAATATACGATGAATTTGTTACAAGCATGAAGGCAAAGGGACTCTGGAAAGAAACGATTGATGCCGTTCTGAAATCAAAAAAGCTTTTAGCCGATACACTCGCAGGAAAGGCGGATATTGTTGCCGACTGTATCAGAATGGTACATGAGAAAAACAGCTCAATCCTGAACTACAACAATGAGCAGTCACTCCGTTTTATTGTTCTTATCGCTTATTTTTATGCAAGAGAACAGTATAATATCATTCAGGAGCTGCCGTCAGGAGAGGGATTTGCTGATATTGTTTTCATACCGAAGCCGTTTATTGATGCAAATGCTTATCCGCCGATGGTGGTCGAGCTGAAATGGAATAAAACAGCAGAAGCGGCTATAGCTCAGATCAAGAACAAGAAATATCCCGATGTACTTGAGGGTTTCGACAACATTCTGCTTGTTGGTATTAATTATGATAAAGACAGCAAGGAGCATGAGTGCGTTATAGAGAAAATTTAAAAAGTTATTGCATAAATAATTGATTGTATAATATATACTTGTCGAGCATAGAGTGGTGGGGCGAGAGCCTTAAAGGAACATAGAGGAACATAAAACAAATCCTTCGGACAGAAATGTCCGGGGGATATTCTTTTTTGTACAATAAAATGTATATATAATATTTATGTCAAGAAAATTATGTGGAATTTGATGAAATTATGTAATATAATATATTTAATAACAAATAACTTATTAATTTTTTGCGAATGGAGGTATATTTATGCCGCTGTATGATGGTTTTACAAATTTGCAGTCAATGAGCAAAACACTGCGGTTTGAACTTCAGCCTGTAGGCGATACGCAGAATGTAATAGATGAAAAGGAAATGCTTCGTGAGGATTTTGAACGTTCCGACTGCTATCCTCTTGTCAAGAAAATGATTGATGAGGAACATAAAAAATTCATCGACGCTGCTCTTTCCGGGTTTCGTTTTTCTGACAAGCTGAAAGAATATGTGTCAGTATATGAGGAAAGGGATACGGACGGAACACGCTCACAAAAGCTGGACGATATTTCTGCTGTTCTCAGAAAAGAAATTCTTGCTGCTTTGAAGAAGCATGATGACTACAGTCTTGTTACAAAACCTGCCGAGCTTATAAGCAAAAGGCTGTTGATTGAAAAACAAGGAGCAGAAAAAGAAGCTGTTTATAAGTTCAATAAGTTTGCAATGTATTTTACAGGCTTGCAGGAAGCACGAGGCAATATGTATACGGATGAAGAAAAATCCACAGCTATTCCATATCGTGCCATAAATGATAATCTGCCGAAATTCCTTGACAATGTAATTTCTTTCAGAAAAATCTCAGCCGTAAGCGAAATATCGGAATATTTTGAAAAGATAGAAAAAGAGCTTGATATAGGAGTTTTTTCAATCAGGGATTTCTTTACAGCGGATTTTTACAGCTTCGCTGTTGCGCAGAGAGATATTGAACGCTACAATATGCTTATTGGCGGAAAGAAGACTGAGGACGAAAAACAGATCATCGAGGGGCTGAATCAGTATATCAACAAGTACAATCAGACACACCCGAAAGAACGTTTGCCGCTCCTCAAACCTCTGTACAAGCAGATATTGAGCGACAGGGAAAGCCTTTCATTTATTCCTGAGAAATTCAGTAATGACAATGAGCTTTTGCAGGCAGTCCGTTTTTTTTACAGTGAGCGTTTCAAAGCCGGATATTTTACGGGACTGTTCGGGGCGTTTGACGAATTCGATATGTCAGGAATATACATAAGAAATGGTCAGGATATTACCGATATTTCTCAGAAGGTATTTGGTGAATGGGGAATAGTCAATCATTATTTAAGTGAGAAATTCGACAAAGAGAATACCAAGAAATTTAAAAGTGAAGAAGAGAAAGATAAGGCACGAAATGACTACTGCAAAAGCCATGAAAGCATCAGCGTTTCAATGCTTGAGGAAATGGCAGGTCAGCCGGGAAAGGTCAGCGGATATATAAGCGAAACCGTCCGCAGTCAGACAGAATATATCGGTAAATGTTATTCTGCCGCAGAAGCACTGCTTGATAATAATTATCCCGAAGAAAGAAATCTTATCAGCGATCAGGACAGCATTGCACTGATAAAGGAATTGCTTGACAGTATCAAGGAACTGCACCGCATTATCCTTACATTCAGAGGAAGCGGAAAGGAAACTGACAAGGACGAAGTATTTTACGGCGAGTATGATAAACTTATCATGATGATGGATGAATTTACTCCGCTGTATGATAAGGTAAGGAACTACCTGACTCAAAAGCCGTATTCCGAAGATAAAATAAAAGTCAATTTCGGGTGCAGCAGTCTTCTTAACGGCTGGGGACAGAATTACAAAACAAATGCAGCACATATTTTTGAAATGGACGGCTGTTTTTATCTAGGAATAGCTCAGATAAATCTCAAATCAAGCGACCTGTCGGTAATGTCGGCAGGTGTCAAGAATATGAAACATATCATTTATGAATTTCAGAAACCCGATAATAAGAATACTCCCCGTACTTTTGTGCGTTCAAAGGGTACATCATTTGCGCCGGCTGTCAAGGAGTATGATCTTCCTGTTGAGAGCATAATTGATATTTATGATTCCGGTAAATTCAAGACCCAGTACAGAAAGAAAAATGAAAAGGAATATAAGGAATCTCTCGCAAAAATTATTGACTATTTCAAGCTCGGTTTAAAAAGACACGAATCCTATAAAGACTTTGATTTTATGTGGAAACCGACTGAGGAATACAATGACATAGCAGAGTTCTACAGTGATTCTATTGCGTCATGCTACAGGATATCAAAGGAAGACATAAGTTATGAAGGACTGCTTGAACTTGTACGCCAGGGGAAATTCCTGCTTTTCCGTATATATAACAAGGACTTTTCAAAGGACAGCAAGGGTAAACCGAATCTGCATACACTGTACTGGAGAATACTTTTCAGCGAGGAAAACAGAAAAGGCTATCCTTTCCGGCTCAACGGCGGGGCAGAGGTATTTTACAGAAAAGCAAGCCTTCATTACAGTGATGAAATAATGCAGAACGGTCATCACTATGATGAACTCAAATGCAAATTCAGCTATCCGATAATAAAGGACAGAAGATACACCTGCAACAAGTATTTTCTCCATGTACCCATTACGATAAATGCGGTATCTCAAAATGTTTTTTCCATAAATAATATGGTCAATGCCGCTGTATACAGAGAAGACAACATAAATGTTATCGGCATTGACAGGGGCGAGAGAAATCTGCTTTATGTTTCTGTCATCGACAGCAGGGGGAATATTATAGAACAGCGTTCACTCAATGTCATAGGTGATAAAAATACGGATTATCAGAAGAAGCTTGCCGACAGGGAAAAGAAAAGACAGGAAAACAGACAAAGCTGGAGTCCTGTAAAGGGTATCAAGAACCTCAAGGAAGGTTATCTCAGTCAGGTTGTGCATATAATTGCGAAGCTTATGGTAAAGTATAATGCAGTGCTTTTTATGGAAGACCTTAATGCCGGAATGAAGCACAGCAGAGTGAAATTTGAAAGACAGGTATATGACAAGTTTGAAAATGCGCTTGTCAGCAAGCTTTGTTTCTATGTGGATAAGGAGATAAATATACAGCAGGGCGAAAATGCACCTGGTGGTCTGCTCAGAGCATATCAGCTTGCAAACGTACCGTCAGGCAAAAAGGACAGGTCAAAGCAGAATGGATTTATCTTCTATATTCCGGCATGGAACACCAGCAAGATAGACCCGGTAACAGGTTTTGTAAATCTTTTTGATCTTAATCTGACATCAAAGCAGAGTATAGCGGACTTTTTCGGAAAGTTCAGGGATATACGATATAACAGCGAAAAGAAGTATTATGAATTTACTTTTGACTATCATGATTTCGGAAACAGGGCAAAAAGCGATTACCGCAATTCATGGACGGTATGCACATTCGGCAAAAGGATAAGAGAGTTCCGGAACAAGGATAAAAACAATCAGTGGGATACGGAGGACTACTATCCGACAGATAAGCTTACTGAACTTTTGAAAAATCATAATATTCCCAAAGAATCGGAAACTCTGAAAGAAAATATACTTTCCGTTGACGATGCAAAGTTTTATAAAGAATTGCTGTACATATTCAGGCTGACCTTACAGATGAGAAACAGCGTACCGGGGTCGACAAAGCCGGAGGATGATTATATAATATCTCCAGTTGCTGACAGAAACGGTATTTTCTATGATTCAAGGGAGTATGACGAAAGCAGTCCTTTGCCCTGTGACGCAGACGCAAACGGAGCGTATAATATTGCGAGAAAGGGTCTGTGGGTGATAGGAAATATCAAAGCCGCAGGACTGGGCCAAAAGTTCCGTTTATCCATAAAGAATGATGAGTGGCTGGAGCTTGCACAAAAGGGAGATATGGACGGTGGAGGAACCGATAGCAATAACTAAACTGAATGATTTTATTTTCTGTCCCGCATCAATTTATTTTCATGTATTATTTGGGGAGTATAAAGAAGTGATGTATCAGTCAGATAAGCAATTAAACGGAAAGGAAGCACATAGAACGATAGATACCGGAGGATATTCAACTTCAAAGGATATCCTCCAGGGTATTCCCGTTTATTCGGAAAAATACGGACTATACGGTAAAATAGATCTTTACAACTGTAAAAACCATACGCTTACGGAGCGTAAAAAGAAAATATCTAAAATATATGACGGATATATTTTTCAATTATTCGGGCAGTATTTCGGAATGACAGAAAACGGATATAATGTGGAGCGTATGGAATTATATAGTATGGATGACAACAAAAAATATCCTGTTGATTTTAAATGTGATATGACAAATACCCTGTTTTTGAGATGTAGGTGATTATATGATACTGATAAGCTATGATATTTCAAACGATAAAAAAAGGAACAGATTTGCAAAGTTTCTTCAGAAATTCGGACATCGAATACAATATTCGGTATTCGAGATAGAAAACAGTCAGAAAATACTTAATAATATTATCTGCGAGATCAATAACAAATTTGCAAAAAGTTTTGATCAGACTGACAGTGTATATATTTTCAAGCTTAACCCACAGTGTGAGACTTACAAATTCGGATATGCAAAAAATGAGGACGAAGATATAATTATTATAAAATAATTATTGCAAACCTTTGTCTTAATATGTATAATAGTAGTAGAAAGGTTGATATAGACATGAAAAAATCGTTTATTTTTAGTGTTATTGACTATTCTAACATATTAATATTTGGTTGATACGCCAAGAAGAGGGTCTATATCAACCTTTAAATTTCTACTGTTGTAGATTTTGATAAACATTCTTATCATTTCCGTGTTTATATCAACCTTTAAATTTCTACTGTTGTAGATGATTATCACGTATCAATCTTGTTACTGGTTTATATCAACCTTTAAATTTCTACTGTTGTAGATCTGTTGTAGACGTGTTACAGAGGATATTCTCTGGTTCTATTATGGTTCTAAAAGTTTCCCAGACGAGCCGGATATGCAGGATATCTCAGATTTTTATGTACCAAAAAGCATGAAAAATACCCTGTATCACGATATAATACACCGGTAACAGTAGAGTGGGAATAAACGAAAAATGACGGGAAGCCGCTTATAATGCGGTTTCCCGTTTTTCGTGTATTACAGTTTTTCCGTCAGTCTCTGATACATTCTCATTAGCTCTGCCACGCACTCGCTTTCGGTCATTTTGAGGGAAAAGCCGTAAGCCTGCATAATAGCCCGGTCGATTGTTGTTGGTGCGCACGGCGGTATAAAAACAGAGGAACACTTCAAAAAGTATGATATGTCAACTGTCCGTATAGCTGCCGAGGACGAGATCTACTACTATCGCAGCAAGGGCTGTCCGGTTGTGGAGCTTTGAAAACAACAGAATAAACAAAGCAGGAGTATCAGACCGTAGTGTAGGCTGATGCTTCTGCTATATTTATTTTGCCGTATAGCTCATGCAGAATATCTAATCTGCCTATATTTCCAAGGACAAGCAATGGTGTGGAATTTACAACTACTTTACGCATTTGCAATATCCTCTATGAGTTCATCTTTATCATCAAAATCAAAGATAGAGACTCCATTCTCCGAAAGAAAGCGGATAAAATCTGTTTTCGGCATTTCAGCAATATTTGCACAGTAGCCAAGGGAAACACCTAATTTTGTATAGTAAAACATAGCTGCTGCCCGTCTGACAAACTCTTCAGAACGATTTTTGGATAAATGCGTATCATATAAAACTTCATCAGGTATATTAACCGAAACATTATACATATAAAAGACCTCCTCTGTATGTCTCTGATATTATGATAACAACAATGATATCTTTTGTCAAGAAGTATACATACGTAATGAAACAGATAAATCAAAACAGGAGTATCAGACCTCAATGTAAGGTTGATGCTCCTGCTATTATTTTGTTGGTAAGTCATCGGCAATCAGCCGAGCGGTAAAACTGATAAACCATACGTTGAAGTCGAGGGAACGAAAATATGTCCTTTTGTGGTATTGCAATGTCCGTTTGATTCTTCTGTCAAGGGTCTTGCGTTGGAGATTCTCAGATTGGTGAATAACTCGGAATTTCAAAATAACTCAGCTTTTTTCTTCTTCAAAAAAACTATAAAGTGATTCCATGAAGCCGGGTGCTGTGTCATACAATGCGTGGCCATAACCTTTGAAGCTTTTTGATTCAAACCCTGCAAGAGATCCGAGATGCTTCTTCAACTCCGAAGCCGGATCATCCACGAAAACCAAATCTTCTTCATCGTAGCTTAACTGCACAGGACATTTTATCTGCCCGACCTTATTTGTAAGGTCAAAGCCTTTGATTCCGTTTGCAAATATGATAAAACTTGCAAGTTCTTCCTCGGTAACAGTTTTTGATATCTCTATCAAAGCATCCTTGGACTGTTCAAAAAAGCCGCCGGGATATATATGTTTTCCTATGGATAAGTAAAGACCTGCGCTATCCTTGTTTTCTGCAAGTTCCACCCATTCCCGTATAACAGCGAGTCGTTTTTCATCCACTCTCATAGCCGTCGAGCTTACGGAAAGCCTTGATATCATTTCAGGGTAAGAAGCCGCAATAGTCAGTGCGATCATGCCGCCCTGAGAAACACCGAAAAGATATATTCCCGAAAGCTCCAGCCTCGTGAAAGCATTGGCTGTATCTTCCGCCATCTGAAAAATATCGTAATTATGGGGAGGATCCGATCTCCTGTCAAAGACATAAACCGTGAAATCATCGGTAAAACACTTGTACTGATTTACGATCGAAGGAGCGAATCCTGTCACGCTCTGTACACTGAGTCCCGGTAGAATAACAAGGCTTTTTCTTCCGTTGCCGAAACTCAGATACTTCATTGTAAATTGATCTGTAACTATTTGACTGATTTTGTATTCCATATTATTCTTTACCTGTTTTCCACTTCTTTGTAATTACCAATTCAACATTATTGCCCCTTATACCAACAGTTACATCGTCCGCAAGATTTGCAACAATAGATTTTTCAAGCTCATCCCATTCTTCCTGATTACTGTCATCCTTCCTGACAACAGTCCGGTACTGAGAAAGCGACCAAAAGTCCAAGCTGTTATTAAATCCCGGCTCGATCATACCGTATCTCATATAGTCATAATAACTTGCCGAGTCAACGATCGTTTCTTTATATCCCATCCAGTAATTCTGGAAAACATCCCTGAGCTTGCCCATAACACCCCTTGCGCTGTTGTTTTGTTTGCTTGTTGAAGCATCTATCAGGGCATCCTTCTTTTTTGTATCCATATTCGCTTTTGCTTCAAGATGAAGATGATAGCCCTCGCTGTCATCCTCGATCCAGTAATAAGCATAGAAGTTTCCTGCAATTGCCTCGACCATTCCCAATAGTTCCTCTGTCAGAATACGGATATGCATTTTCTCCCTGTGCCCCAGCGTCTGATAATCAGCATATTTTTCGGCTTCGCTTAAAGCATCCTCTCGTCCTGTCCCCTCATTGCTCACATATATTTCATTTGTTTTCATAATGATCCTCCTTAGTCAATTAACATTTCCACAAAGCATAAAAAGCAATATGTAATTATCTATCGGATATTTTGTTATTTTATCAATCAACGGTTCAGTTACTGCATTTCCATTTATCTCTTTTTATAGTCTGAGTTTGCCGAAAGCACGATCGTTACGATATTCAGCTTATAAACATATGTGCAGGTAATTATTTCTGCGGTGTTCTGTATCATTTTCACGCCGATCTTACTGACATCATCTGTATTCTGATCATATTCCAGCGGATCATACTGCCTGCCCATACTTCCTATCAGTATTTCTGCCGTATCTCACTGTCGTCAGGGGCAAATATTTTTTCCGTCTGCCGTAAACTGCAAATCCGATGAGCAGTACGACAAAGGAAATTATTAATGAAGATTCACCTTTATAATTACATAAGTATAATAAAACTGTTAATAGATATTACGTTTATCAATCCATTCAATGAAGGTTTCCTTTTTGTTCGGGAATTCATTGTTTTCAATTTTGATCGAATGAAGCTTTTTCAGCGTTACAGCGCTGAGCTGTCCGAGCTGCGGAAGCTTTGAAGGATCGGAATTAATGAGCTGGGCTACCGTTGTCCAGTATTCCAATGAAGCTGTCTTACTGTCCGTCTGAGCTGACTGCTGATCGCTGCTGTCCGTTCCGGTTTCATTACTGCTGTCGGAAACGACAGATGCAGTTGACGCAGCTGAGGCGTCGGTTGAAGTCTTGCTTTCTTCGCCGGTCGTATTACTGCAGGCCGCAGCAGAAAGGGCAAGTATTGATGCCATAATAAGGGTTATAATTCTTTTTTTTATTTTGTTTCCGCCTTTGCTGATAATTATTTCTTTGTCACACCGTCACCGTAAATAGTTGTCCAGTCGTTCTTCATGGAAATAGCAGTATAGCCGTTTTCCTCGCAGGTCTTACGCATTTTGTCTGCCTTTTCGACATTGCCGTTTTCACGCTCTGTATCGTCACAGCAGAGCATATAGGCTGCACTCTTGTACTTGTTATTGTTAATGGTGAAGTTTGCCATAGCCGAATCGCCGCCGCTGTTGCCGAAGGCAAGGACAGGCTGAACGCCGATCTCCTGCTCGATGACTGTTACCTTATTCGTTTTCAGGTTCTTTATAAGGAATTCGCCGCCGGTAACGACCTTATCATCCTTACCAAAGGTATAATCAAGACTGTCAGTATCGCCCTGACCCGTAGCAACAAGGCTTTCATCCGAACCGATCATCTGACTGAGGGGGATATTTACCGTACCCTCGGCAAGTCCTCTTGTGATAAGACGGTCTGTACCGCTGACTATATATACTTTGAAGTCGTTTGCTATCAGGTAATCAACAACCTCAAGCATGGGCTTATAGAATGCCTGACCGTTTGTCATACCTTCGTAGCTTTCCATTGGCTGATCTCTGTATGCTTTGACATAAGCGTCAAATTCATCAATCGTCATACCCTTGAATGCGGTAGCAACTGCCTTTCCGTGCTTTACGTCAAGACCGCTTGGATATTCGCCTGTTTCAAAATAAGTCTTGATGATAGCCGCAGTTTCTTTTTCTTCCTTGCTTGCCTTATCTTTATAATCGGGATCCTCCATTACACGATGGTAAAGAAGCTTGTGGTCGAAGTAACCGGGATCGGTTTCGCAGCATAGTGTACCATCCATATCAAATACGGCAATACGATTCTCAACAGGGATGAAATCTGCGCTGCTTTCATCTGTAACAGCCTTAATATAATCGGTAAGCTGAGATTTGAGGGGAGCTGAATCAGTCCAAAGTGAAAGTGCACTTGCAGAAGTATCTGTACTTGTCTTGTCGCCTGTCTGTGCTTCCGTTTCAACCTTCTTGATAGCGTCGTTTACATCCTTTGCAAGCTCCATGCCCTGGAAGTCGCCGTTATCGGAAAGCGCCATATCAAAGCTCGGTGTAATATCCAGCTCAGCCTTTGCCTCCTTGAAGTTAAGCTCAAGGATATGACCGCCCTTTGTCCTGTCATCGGAAATAAAATGGAAGTGCCAGCCTGCTGCATTCAGTCCGCCCATATAATCGGGGCAGTACAGACCTACAACAGTGCCTGCTATATTTTCATAATTGAATTCACGCTGGTCGGTTTCAAGAGCCTTATCAAGGGACTTGTAGGGCTTTTCCTGCTTTATTTCGCTGCGGACATACATCTTTTCAAATGTTCCGCTGACCTTGACCATATAGAACATATTCTTGCCCTTTTCAGCAACCGTCTTGTCAAGCTCGGACTTGAAGGAAGCCATATCCTTTATGTCCTTCAGATCGACAGAAACATCGCTGTCAAAGAAGGTGACATTTGAGAAGGGTACTGTTTCATCATCCGCAGCCTCTTTAACAGAGCCGTCGCCGAGAGCCTGATATACCTTGCCGTCAATGACGATCATTTCACCGTTTACGCCCTCAAAAGTGCCGATACCTGTGTCGCCGTGTTCTTTAAGCTCGCTGACCTTGATAATGCCGTCGTAGTAGCCCTGTGTCAGGGACTGCAAAAGCGCTACCTGATAAATGGTTTCCGTGTCCTGTACAGACGAAGCTGTGCTTGTGTTCTGTGTGCCGCCGGAAGTCTGTGAGCTTTGTGCATCCTGTCCGCTGCAAGCAGTCAGAGAAAGCAGCATTGATGCAAGCAAAGCAGCGATCATTCTTTTTGTACTTTTTTTCATTGTCTTATTATCCTTTCTTTATTTGTTTTTATAGTCGATTGTAAAATAGCCGAAACAGACATAAACAGCCGACTTTTTTCGGTTTAAACAACTGATTTTTCTCCGTTTTATGGTATAATTTAATTGCAAAAAACATACTAAAAACGGAGAAAAAATCATGCGAAATACGGACATTACTGTTATTCCCATAAAGCCGGCATTGTTACTGATGGGTTGGGTATAGTCAGACACATATCTTTTTTTGATGATGCTTTTGGACTTGATGATCTGAGGTCTGCAAACACTTCAACTATCAAATCCGATTTATTCCTTGCCGTACTGCTCGGTAAAATCGTCCATTATTCTCTGCTGATCCGCAACGCTTCTGCGTGCAGAGTCAAGGTCAACATGGATATCTTCCTTTTCAAGCTCCTCTTTCAGCTGAAGATATGCGTCATAAGCCTTTTTTTCGACCTCTACATCATCTCCGACAGAGTTTGTCATGTGTACAGTTTCCAGCTTATTCTCCCAATCCTCGGGGAGAGGGTGAGTTTTGTTGACCAGCGCCATGTAGTCTATGCTGTCATTTGCGGGTGTTTCATCAGCAGATTCGGTACTTGACTCATCTGCTTCGCTTTGGGTCTTTGACTGTGTATTGTTTTCTTCTGATGCTTCGTTTTTGCTTTCATCCTCAGAAGCAGCCGCAGAAGATGTGACGGAGGCAGAGGAGCTTTCTGCTTTGGTGTTATTATCAGTACATCCTGCGCCGACACAAGCAATCATCGCTGCAAGAAACAGGACAATCAGCTTTGTTTTACGATTTTTCATTTTGTTTTTTCCTCTATTTGCTAATAATAATGAAGCAGAATAGATAATATCCAAAGAAATTAAACTATGGATAATCGATTAAAACTAATTGTAGCACCCATTGTCCAACAAATGTCCAACAAAAAATAGCGGTTTATGCTGATACAGAATATTTTGTAGTTTTTTACAATTTTAAAAGCTTAATAGGCAAAATAATAAACAAAATAAACAATGAGACTAAATGTTTTTAATAGTCGGCATAATGATTATAACTATATAAATCTCTGATTATTTGTGCAAAATGCCGAATTTGATTTTTTCTCCCTGATTTGTTGGACAAGGGATGTTATCATATATAAAATTAAATTACGGTAAATCAATGGGACATAGCGTCATGCGGGATAAATGTATTATTACTTCTTTGGTTATGCTACAGATGATGTTGTTACATGGGCGAAGATATGACTCAGTAAAAGCCTTCTATAGAAACAAGGTCTATGCTTTTTTTATGAATAAAAAATTCCCCGGAACCATAAGGAATACCGGTTCAGGGGAACGATCTGATTATTCAATATCAAGGACATCAGAAAAGCCTGTCACCTCAAAAACCTCCATAACAGGCTCTGTCACATTGCGGATAAGCATACCGCCCATTTCGTCCATCATTTTGTATGCTCCGAGAAGAACACGAAGCCCGGCACTTGAAATATATTCCAGTTCACCAAGATCAAATATAAGCCTTTCTGCTCCGTCAAGCTCTTCATCCAGCTTATCCTCAAGATCTGGAGCGGTAAGTGTATCCAGTCTGCCTATAAGTGCTACCGTAAGCTCTTTGTCGTTTCTTGTTGTTTTTATTTCCATTTACAAGACCTCCAATGTATCACAATTTTTTTACAACAGGCTTGCCTACTATTTTATCATACTGTATAACGCAATTCAAGCTGTACAAAAACAAAAAATCAAGGAATGATGTTATGACGCTGAAGGATATTATCGTAAAATACAGCCTTAACGGTGAAGAACAGACGGTTTTCACAAAATACACCCGAAACCACTTTGATAATGCCGAAGAAATAACCGAAGACAATAACGGTTTTCTTGCAGTTTGGGAAAACATCATCAGGTTCGCAAAAATTTTTGGCGCAGATAAAGCGATAAATCAAAAAGTATGCCCGAAGCGTCCTGTTGCTTTTGCTTCGCCCAATACGCTTGACATCAGTATCTAAGATTCCTTCGCAGCCGTACCATCAACCGGGGAAGGAGCGATGCAAAGGATATTTTTGCCGGGGCAGGTGTAGATGACAATATAGCACTTTCTCTGCGTTCTCTTGGGTTATCGCTTTCAGACCATTACTGGTATCGTCCGTCATCTTAATAACTTCGGGTTTATTCGTGACCTGAAAACAATGAAGCTGAAAGCTGCGCCGCTTTTTGACAGAGGACGCTCCTTCGGCAGCTTCGGAGAACCGATTGAAAACGGCAGATATTCCTGTGCCGAATATGCCATTGAATCAACGAAAACGGTGTTTGTTATGATGCTGTTTCACTCAACCCTGATACACAAGGATTGGGATTTCAGCTGGTACGACCCGAAAAAGCTTGAGGGTTTTGAGAATGACATAGAAAATATGCTGAGTGTCTGTGAAGATATTCCGAAGCAATACATTGAAATGCTGAAGGCAGCATTTCAGTATCAGCTTGATTATCTGAATCAAGCTGCAGATGTTAAATAAGTCTAAACACGATCAATAATAAGATCGGTTTAAATATATCTATGGAGGGTAATAACTATGAAAAAAGAAGAACTTGAAAAGTACATAGGCGAGCTTTCACCTGAATTGCAGGAAAAAGCAAGAGAGTGCAAAGACATGAAAGAGCTGAATGCCCTGCTTGCTGAGAACGATGTGGAACTGAGCGATGATGCGCTTGAGGCAGTCGCCGGCGGATGCGGCACAACCAAAGGTTACAAATGCTTAAAATGCGGCGCTAATCCGCTTAAGTATATCGAGAGCAAAGCCGGGTATGACGGTTGGCCCATGGCAATGTTTTTCAAGTGTCCGAAGTGCGGTCAGATGCACTACACCGGACACACGCCGTGGGATTATGCCAATATGGTATATGGACCTTTCCTTTGTAAATAAACTTTACACAGCAACAGATAAGATATGTATTAGTAAAAAATCATATTTTTCTGAGTATTTTATGTCAGAAACCTTCCGTTTTATGCGGAAGGATTTTCTGCATTTTAGCAAAAACGAATTTTTATTCAGGAGGTCATTATGGCTGAACAAAATTCAGGGATTTTCCGGCAGAAAGCGCTGGAAAGGATAACAACTCCCGAACAGCTCACCGATTATCTGAGAGTGACAAGTCCCGGAATATGGACATTATTTGCGGCTATCATCATCCTGCTGGGCGGTCTGCTTGTGTGGAGTACGGTGGGAACCCTTGAAACACTCGCTGACGGCGTGGCGGAGATCAAGGACGATCAGGCAGTGATAATGGTAACAGAGAATGCAGGGAATGAGATCGCATCGGGAATGACTGTCCGGCAAAGGGCTTTATCAAGGTTGGTATGGAGGATTTCAGCAAGTCCTTTACCGGCATTACGCTTAACATCTTCCCCGGCGAAAACTTCGAGCCAAGCGGTAAACGAAAAAGTACCTTTGAATTTGCAAAAAAGCGTCTTGTCGGCGCAGGTGCGGCAATGACATTAGTTATGCTGACAACGATCATATCCTCACTTTTCGGTATCATCAATCCCGTTATGTCCAAGATATTCATGGACAGGCTTCTTACAGGAATAAACCGTGACTGGCTATATCCCTTCATCGGAGTGATGACTGCTCTGGCTCTGGTGCAGATAATAGTCGAATGGGCGCAGACCATATACAGTCTGAAAATAAACGGTAAAATGTCTATGATCGGCAGTACGACCTATATGTGGAAGGTGCTGCATCTGCCGATGGACTTTTTCGGTCAGCGTATGGCAGGTGATATACAGTCCCGTCAGGGTACAAACGCAAGCATTGCAAATTCCATTATCAGCACCGTCGTTCCCCTGGGACTCAACACCATAATGATGATATTCTATTTTGTTCTGATGATAAGGCAAAGCATTATGCTGACGGCTATAGGCATTGCAGCTTTGGTGCTGAATATCATCGTATCACGCTACATTTCCGAAAAGCGTATCAACATTACAAGAGTTAAGCAGCGTGACAGCGCAAAGCTTTCCGCAACGACCGTTGCAGGCGTTGATTGGTTCATTTATGGCTCCGGCAATGTCGCTGGTTTCCGCAGGACAGACCATGCAGGAAATGCGTACACAGATGGAGCGTGTCGAGGATGTAATGGAATACCCCGTCGACCCGAATGCCGCAGAGAATATTGACGATAATGTCAAACTGAAAAAGCTGCGCGGAAATGTGGAGCTTAAAAATGTTACCTTCGGATATTCAAAGCTTTCCGATCCGCTTATCAGGGATTTCACAATGAACATCAAGCCCGGCGGCAGAGTTGCATTTGTCGGAGCATCGGGCTGCGGAAAATCCACGCTTTCAAAGCTGATTTCCGGTCTTTACGACCCGTGGAGCGGGGAGATACTCTTTGACGGCAAGCCCAGAACCCGGTACCCGAGGGATGTAATGACAGGCTCGATAGCCATTGTAGATCAGGATATAACCCTGTTTGAAGGAACGATAGCCGAAAATATTACTATGTGGGATGAATCCATCGAGGATTATGAGGTAATTCTTGCCGCAAGAGACGCACAGCTTCATGATGACATTATGGCAAGAGACGGCGGCTACAACTGCAGGCTTGCTCCGGGCGGTCGTGATCTTTCCGGCGGTCAGAAGCAGCGATTGATGATCGCAAGAGCAATAGCTCCCAAGCCGAAAATACTGATGTTTGACGAAGCGACTTCGGCACTTGACAACAAGACACAAAGGCAGATCAGCGAAGCTCTGGACAAAATGGGCTGTACCCGTATCGTCATAGCTCACAGGCTTTCGACTATCCGACATTGTGACCGCATACTTGTTCTTGACGGCGGCAAGGTCATTGAGGAAGGAAGCTATGAGGAACTTATCGCACAGAATGGTTATTTTGCCGAGCTGGTTGAAAGACAGAGGCTGGATAAATAATATAACGGCAGGTTACTAACAGAAACGAAAAAATCTACATTTTTAAAAGGCTATGAAGAAAACCGGAAACGATTTTTACTTTTATCGCTTTCTTTTTTAAATTGTTGGTCATTTTTTCTGATTTCTTTTTTATAAATAGGAATAATAAGCATAATAAACAAAAAACATCATGAGAAAAATCAGTATCATATATCATCAATATACGATATGGTGATTATAACTAAATTCAACTCTGAATATTTGTCAAAAAGATAGAATCTGTTTTAATTATATGTTCCCATCCTGATTTGTTGGACATTTGTTGGACATGGGATGTTATCATATAAAACACCAAATAGCAGTTAATTAATGGAGGCAGTACCTTGCAAGATAAATACATTGTTTTAGCTCCGATCATGCTCCAGATAATCGGACTAACACTTGCGGTCATCATTGACCCGTACATTAAAAAGCATGACAGAAAAATCATGATAATAATAATCAGTCTGGTGTTCAGTTTGGTAGTTCAGAATTATCTTGATCATATCAGTGACCTTATGACAATGGACGTGCTGCGTACAATAGCCTCGGTCTGGGGTTATTGGGTTCGCCCGGTCATCCTGATAATGTTCTTCTATCTCCTTAATAAAGACCGAAGCTACAAGCTGCTCTGGGGACTTATAGGGATCAATACGGCAGTATATTTTACTGCGTTTTTCTCCAAGGCGGCTTTTTGGATAGAAAATGGTCACTTCCTGCGAGGACCACTTTGCTTTACCTGCCATATCATAAGTGTGATAATGCTGGTATATTTCTTGTATCTGACGATCTGCGAGCGGAAGCGTTCTCCGAGAAGAGAGAGTATATTTCCTATATTCAATGTGCTGATGATATTTGTCGGGATCGCAATGGATCTTTTTGCTTCTGATCTGGAAGTTATATCATATCTGACGATAACAGTAGTCAGCGGAAGCCTGTTCTACTATATATGGCTGCACCTGCGGTTTGTCCGTGAGCATGAGCGCGCTCTTATGGCGGAGCAGAGAATACAGATAATGATGACGCAGATACAGCCCCATTTCCTGTATAATACACTTTCCACCATTCAGGCGCTTTGCCGCATCGACCCCGAAAAAGCCTTTGACACTACCGAGAAGTTCGGGATGTACCTGAGGCAGAATATAGATTCTCTCAGCCAGCCTGATCTGATACCGATACAAAAGGAACTGGAGCATACGAAAATATATGCAGATATTGAAATGATACGATTTCAGAATGTCCGTGTGGAATATGACATCAATGACGATTCCTTCAGCGTGCCTGCCCTGACGGTTCAGCCGATAGTCGAAAATGCCATAAAGCACGGTGTCCGTATACGTGATGAAGGCATGGTAAGGGTCAGCACACAAAGGAAAGAGAAATATCACGAAATAGTGATCAGCGACAACGGCATTGGCTTTGATACGACGCAGCGGACAGATTCGGAAACCGGACATATCGGCATCAAAAATGTCGAAGAAAGACTGCACAAAATGTGTCACGGAACAGTAACCGTTGAAAGCAAGCCCGGCGAGGGTACGACAGTTACCCTGCACATACCAATTTAATGTGCAATGTGCAATGTGCAATGTGCAATGTGCAATGTGCAATGTGCAATGTGCAATGTGCAATGTGCAATGTGCAATCAGATGGAAACGGTGAAAGAATGGACAATAATAATGTCATATTAAAAAAAAAGCAAAGCATTTGCTTTGAGAATAATAAAGCTGTATCAATTCTTGTGTGACAGTAAGAAAGAATATGTATTATCAAAGCAGATACTTCGAAG